>NZ_ALPT02000015.1 GCF_000292245.2 Alkalihalobacillus alcalophilus ATCC 27647 = CGMCC 1.3604
AATTAAGGATCAACGCTAAGTTCGCGCCATCCTGCCGCAACGCCTTGTACCCACTTCCTGTGGGCAGGGGCGGCTGATGAAGACGCTCTTTGTCTTCACTCAGACGAACCGATTTTTCTCGAGCTTCTAACAGGCGTAGCTGGATTGATATAAAGCGTAGTCCGTTTGCTTAGAAGCGAGAAAAAATACAGGGCTGACTAGAAAGTCGCTTTTTGACTTTATAGGCAGACCGATTTTTCTCAAGCTTCTAACGGACGCAGCTGAACTAATACTTACCCCTTCAGCCATTTAGCGGCATCTTTGGCATGGTATGTTAAAATAATGTCGGCTCCGGCACGCTTCATGCTCATCAGCTTTTCTAATACAATTTCTCTTTCATCAACCCAACCATTTTCACTAGCCGCTTTAATCATTGCATATTCACCACTCACATTATAAGCAACTACTGGATAACCAGAGAGATCCTTTACTTCACGGATGATATCTAAATAAGAGAGGGCTGGTTTCACAATGAGGAAATCGGCTCCTTCTTCAATATCAGACTGTGCTTCTCTAATCGCTTCCAGACGGTTTGCTGGGTCCATTTGGTACGTTTTACGATCTCCAAATTGTGGTGTACTATGAGCCGCATCACGGAATGGACCATAAAAAGCAGAGGCATATTTGACCGCATAAGACATAATCGGTACATCCTCAAAACCTGCTTGATCAAGACCATGACGAATCGCTGCGACAAATCCATCCATCATATTCGATGGTGCAATAATATCGGCTCCTGCTTTTGCTTGTGATACCGCTGTTTGAGCTAATAAATCAAGCGTTGGATCGTTTAATACTTTGCCTTCTTTTACGATTCCACAATGACCATGATCAGTAAACTGACACAAACATGTATCGGCAATAACGGTTAGTTCTGGATGACGCTCTTTAATTTGACGAATCGCTTTTTGGACGATTCCTTCATCGTCATAAGCAGAAGAACCGACTTCATCCTTTGTTTTTGGAACACCAAATAAAATGACCGATTGAATTCCGAGTTCAACCACTTCATCAATTTCATCATTTAACAAATCCAATGACCATTGATACACATTTGGCATTGATTTGATTTCATTTTTAATATTTTCGCCCTCAACAACAAAAAGAGGATGAATAAAATCATGAGCACTTATTTGTGTCTCTCTTACCATATTACGAATGCTTCCACTTTGCCTTAAACGACGGTGGCGTTGAAATATTAAGTCTTTCATTTACTTTTCTCCTCCTCATAGTAAGCGATAATCGAGTTTAGTAAATCGTCTACCGTAAATTGACTTGGCATAATCGTAACAGGAAAATGATATTGTTCACATGTTTTCGCGGCAATCGGTCCAATGCAAGCGACTTTCCAGTGATAATCTTCAAAGAACAAATCATTATCCTCAAGCAGTCGGGCAAAATGGTGAACAGTAGACGAGCTTGTAAAAGTAATCAAATCGATGTCATGAAAAGGCAAATGTTTAAATCGACTTGAAGCTGCTTCAGGCAATACCGTATGATAAATCGTCACAGTGACAACTTTTTTAACAACTTTTGATAACTGTTCCATTAACAGTTTGCGCCCAAGTCTGCCACGAATAATTAAAACAGATTGTTCATTTGTCACTTGTTCTTTTAACTCATCCGATAGCTGTTCAGCAACAAATAGGGTTGGTTTTAACTCTATGTCAAGCCCATAGCTGCTTAAAGCTTCTGCTGTTTTTTTTCCAACGACGGCGATTTTCGGCCATTTTTTCGGTTCGATTTTAAATTTCACTAAGGCATCCATAAAGAACTTCACACCATTTGTACTCGTAAAAACGATCCAATCAAACTGCTCAAAATGACAAATCGCTTCTCGTTCTACTGGTGACAAACCTGTTCGTTCAAAAGTAATTAATGGTAGCTGATAAATGTCAGCTCCAGCGGACTCAAGCTTTTGCACAAAGCCAGTTGCTTGTTGTTCCGCTCTAGTGACAACGATTTTTTTACCTGCCAACACTGTTTTTGTCACGACTATTCGCCGCTTTCCTTTTTAACTTTATCTAAGATTTCACGAGCTCCTTGCTCAAGCAATGTGTTAGCAATGGAAACACCTAACTCAACAGGCTCATTTCCAACTCTTGTTTCTTTTAAAATCGTTTTACCATCCGGCGATCCCACTAAAGCGGTCAAAGAAATATCGCCATTCTCTTGCAAAGTACCATAAGCCGCAATTGGCACTTGACAACCACCTTCAATTTTATGTAAAAAGGCACGCTCTGCCGTAACGATACGCTCTGTAATCGTATCATTAATTTCAGCTAAAAGCTGCTTCACTTCCTCATCATCTGAACGACACTCGATCCCTAGAGCTCCTTGCCCAACAGCCGGAATACACGTCTCTGTATCAAGATACTCTGTTACAAGCTCTTCTGAATAACCTAGCCTTTTTAAACCAGCTGCTGCTAAAATAATCGCATCAAAGTTTTCATCCTCTAATTTGCTAAGTCTTGTCTCTACATTTCCGCGAATCCACTGAATTTCTAAATCAGGACGCTCTGCCAATAATTGAGCTGAACGACGTAAACTACTCGTCCCTACTATAGAACCGCTTGGTAGATCAGCAAGTTTCACATGATTATTTGAAATTAAGGCATCACGTGGATCTTCACGCTCCGGTACCGCTCCAATTGTAAAACCTGGTTGCAGCTCGGAAGGAACATCCTTCATACTATGAACCGCCATATCAATCTCACCATCTGCTAAAGCACGTTCAATCTCTTTAACAAATAAACCTTTACCACCGACTTTTGATAACGTCACATCTAAAATCCGATCACCTTTTGTCACAATCTTCTTCACTTCAAACTCAAAAGGAGCCCCCACCTTCTTTAACTGGTCAATAACCCAGTTCGTTTGTGTTAAAGCAAGATTACTTTTTCTTGAACCAATCACTATTTTTCTCATCAAAATCCTCCGTTCTGCATTCCGTTACTAACTTCCTTATTTACCATAAATGAAAACTTGTATACTGGCTTGATAAAAAATAATTAATACATAAAACTAAAAAACCTGCGATATTTAAAAGAGCAAAACCATATCCTTGCTTATGCTTCACTACCCTATTATACAGGTAAACGAGATAAATCAATAATGTCAGGAAGGAAGATAAAACTTTCGGATCAAACCACTGGAACTCATCCAGTTGAACAGTTGCCCAAATATACCCTTGGATAATACCAATTAATAAGAGTGGAGCTCCTATCATCGTAAAAATGAATGCCATTTTATCTAAACTTGTTAACGATCCAAATCGTTGCAAGCGCTTGCCCCACTTTTTTCTTTTCAGCATTTGATGCTGAATAACATACATAATCGAATAAGCAAATGCCAATGTAAAAGCGGCATATGATAAAAAGATAAAACTAATATGAATGAGTAACAATTCCAAACTTAATAAACTATGAAGAGCCTCTAGTCGATCGATATTCCTCGGAAATAGACTAAACGCTAACATCGCAAACCCAACAAGATTTGTAAAAAACACGATAAAATCAACACGGAAATACCAATTAATCACAAGAGAAACCGTCACTACGGTCCAAGCATAAAAAAATAAGCCATCCAATGAGCTAATAGCCAAAACTTGGCCTAATGAAATCGCTCGGATAATAAAATAGCCCGTTTGCAAAAGCCACACAACGGAAAGCAACCAGAAAGCCACTCTATTGACCTTCCGGTTGTTTTGTAAAAAATCGATAAAATAACAAAAGACACTTAAGCTATACAATACAATCGTAATAGGATAAATCCAATTCACGAGCCGTCATCCCTCTTCATTAAGAGCGTACAGCAGCTTTTTGTCTAGGCTTGGCTACTGCTATTTCTTGTTTTTTGGCATTCTCCCATTGCTCTTCGGCCTTGATGATCCGTTCTTGTTGTTGTTGGGCTTCTAATTCAGCCTCTAACGCAAAGATTTTCGTAAACATTTCAAGAGCTTCTTCTGCTTTTTCTTCACCTGCAAGCTCTTTCACCCGAGTAACTGGATCACGAAGCAGTTGATTCACAATACTCTTCGTATGTTTACTTAATACTTTACGTTCACGTTCCGTTAAATCAGGCATTTTCCGCTCAATGCTTTCCATCGTCTCCGCTTGAACAGCTAACGCCTTTGTACGTAAAGCCGTAATAATTGGAACAACACCAAGCATACTTAACCATGACTTAAATTCAACGAGCTCTGCTTCCATCATTAACTCAATTTTATCCGCTTCTCTTTTCCGTTCAGCTAAATTCGCTTCAACGATGTTTTGCAAATCATCGATATCATATAAATAAACATCATCAAATGAAGCAATCTCAGGGTCTAAATCACGTGGGACCGCAATATCAACCATAAATAACGGTTTGCCTTTTCTTTGTTTCATTACATTTTCAATCATCGATTTTGTAATCACAAAACCACGTGCCCCTGTTGATGTTATGAGAATATCAACTTCTGATAAGGCTTTTTCTAACTGTTCATAGGCTCTTGCCTGACCAGCAAAACGAAGGGCAAGCTCCTCCGCTTTTTCCATCGTTCGATTAATAACGGTAATATCTTTAGCTCCATTACCGTGTAGGTGCTTAGCTGTCAGTTCACTCATTTTTCCTGCACCTAAAATTAGCACATGCTTGTTCGAAAAATCACCAAAGATTTTTTTTCCTAACTCAACCGCAGCATAACTAACGGATACAGCGTGCTTCCCAATATCTGTCTTTGAGTGAGCACGTTTAGCAAATGTGATCGCTTGCTTAAATAAATGATTAAAAATCGTACCTGTCACTTGTTGACCTTGAGCAAATAAAAAGCTATTACGAACTTGTCCGAGAATTTGGGTTTCCCCTAAAATCATCGAATCGAGTCCAGAAGCTACTTTTAATAAATGTTCAACGGCATGCTCTTCTTCTCGAATATCTAAATACATCGAGAAATCATCCTTAGGCATGTTGAACCATTCCGCCAAAAATGTCTTCGTATAATGGCGGCCTGTATGTAGTTGATCGGCAACCACATAAATTTCCGTACGATTACAGGTAGATATAATGACACACTCTAAAATGCTTTTAGAATTTCTTAATTTCTTTAAAGCATTAGGTAGTTCCTCATCACTAAATGTGAACCTTTCTCTCATCTCGACAGGAGCCGTTTTGTAATTCAACCCAACTAGCAGCATAAACATCCTGTCGCTCACCCCCCTAATCAATTTTAGCTCATTGGTTGCGCTTATCGTATTAAACGGAGTGAACCATTTAAAACAAAAACACCGACACTGTTATATGTTTTTACATAATATAAAATTCCATCAGGACTTCCATTTATCTCTTATTTATAATAATTATTATATCATGGATCATCTCGCACATAAAAATAAATTGTGAACAATAAATGACGCATTTCCTTAGTAAAATAAGGATTTCTTTGTAAAATAATGAATGACAACCTTACAATAAACGTTCATTTTCTCATTCCTAGCATATCCAAATCGACAAATTTTATCCGACCTATCCATTCCCCTATCTGATTTTACCACACTCTTTATAATAATTCTAATTTAATTTTTTCTCTCTATTTCTAAAATGATGTAAGTATGATGAACTAAAAAGTTAAACCAAAATAGGCTGCTGCAATCCTAATCGATCGCAACAGCCTTTTCTAATAACCTATTTTCCGATATAGTGGAGGATTTTTCGCCATGCCTCTTCTTTACCGTTGCCTGTTTCTGAAGAAAATAAAACGACGGGATCTTCAGGGTGTTTATTCAATTCCTTTTCGATTACTTTTTGATGCTTCTGCCATTTCCCTTTAGGAATTTTATCACTTTTAGTAGCGACGATAATAACGGGAATCTCAAAATGTTTGAGCCACTCGTACATGAGCTTATCATCCTGTGATGGTTTATGGCGAATATCAATCAGTTGAATAACTGCTTTCAATGGCTCACGTGATTGTAAATACGTTTCAATCATACGTCCCCATGCTTCACGTTCTGATTTGGATACTTTGGCAAAGCCGTAGCCAGGAACATCAACGAAATAGACCATTTCATTCACCATATAAAAGTTTAATGTTTGGGTTTTCCCTGGACGTCCTGACGTCCTCGCTAAAGCTTTACGGTTTATCATCTTATTAATAAAAGATGACTTTCCTACATTTGATCGACCGGCTAAGGCGACTTCTGGCAGCTGTGTATTCGGATATTGTTCTGGTTTAACAGCAACCGTGGCTAATTCTACATTTGTAACCTTCATTTTTTCTCTCCCAATGCATGTTTTAGTACTTCATCTAAATGAGATACTAAAATAAAGTCTAAATCTTTACGAACACTTTCTGGTACATCTTCTAAGTCTTTTTCATTATCTTTCGGAATAATAATCGTTTTCAAACCGGCCCGATGAGCACTCATTGATTTTTCCTTCAACCCACCGATCGGTAACACACGTCCACGTAAAGTAATTTCTCCTGTCATCCCGACTTCTCGCTTAACAGGTCGGTCTGTTAAAGCAGAGATAAGAGCTGTCGCCATTGTGATTCCAGCAGAAGGACCATCCTTAGGAGTCGCTCCTTCTGGAACATGGATATGAATGTCATTTTCTTCATGAAAATTCGGATTGATCTCTAATTCAGAAGAACGAGATCGAATATAACTAAACGCGGCTTGAGCTGACTCTTTCATGACATCGCCTAGCTTCCCTGTTAAGGAAAGTTTACCTTTACCCGGCGCTAGCGATACTTCTATTGATAACGTATCTCCACCAGCTGTTGTGTAAGCGAGCCCTGTTGCGGCACCAATTTGGTCTTCTATTTCTGCTAAACCATAGTGGAAGCGCGGTTTCCCGAGCATTTCCTCGACCATTTTTTCATTAACGGTTACCCGCTTTTTATTTCCAGACACAATCATTTTTGCGGCTTTACGCGAAATCGCCGCTAGTTGACGTTCAAGTGTCCGTACTCCAGCTTCTCGCGTATAATGACGGATTATTTTTAACAGTGCTTCATCATTAATTCGTAACATATTACCTGTTAGCCCGTGATCTTTTCTTTGTTTCTTTTGCAAATAGTTTTTAGCAATTTGCATTTTCTCAAGCTCTGTATAACCAGCAATCGTGATAACTTCCATACGGTCTAATAGTGGTCCAGGAATGGTTCCAATATTATTTGCTGTTGTCACAAACATCACTTTCGACAAATCATACGGATCTTCAATATAATGATCACTAAACGTGTTGTTTTGTTCCGGATCAAGAACTTCTAATAAAGCTGAAGACGGATCACCTCTAAAGTCATTGGCCATCTTATCAATTTCATCTAATAAGAAAACAGGATTGACTGTTTCCGCCTTTTTCATTCCTTGAATAATACGTCCGGGCATAGCACCAACATATGTACGACGATGTCCACGAATTTCCGCTTCATCTCTTACCCCACCAAGAGAGATACGCACGAATTTACGACCTAATGATCGAGCAATGGATCTGGCAAGTGATGTTTTCCCCACACCAGGAGGTCCAGCTAAACATAAAATCGGTCCTTTTAATTCCCTTGTCAACTGTTGAACCGCCAAATATTCTAAGACACGTTCTTTAACCTTTTCTAAACCATAATGATCCTTATCCAAAATTTCTTCGGCCCGAATCACGTCTAATTGATCAGTCGTTTCTTTCGTCCATGGCAATTGAATAAGCCAATCTAAATAGTTACGAAGGACAGAGCTTTCCGCTGCATTTGTTGGCATCTTTTCATATCGGTCCAGTTCCTTTAAAGCTTTTGTCAAAATAGCCTCTGGCATATCCGAGTTTTCAATCTGCTCCCTTAAAGTAGCGACTTCACCAGTACGCCCTTCTTTATCACCCAACTCTTTTTGAATGGCCTTCATTTGCTCACGTAAATAATATTCTTTTTGCGTTTTCTCCATTGATTTTTTAACGCGTTGACCGATTTTCTTTTCTAAGCCAAGGACTTCTTGTTCATTATTTAAAATTTGAATTAAATGAATAAGTCGCTCCTTAACAGAAGTCATTTCTAAAAGCTGTTGTTTTTCCGATAACTTTAACGGTAAATTAGCAGAAACAACATCGGCTAAACGGCTCGGTTCACTAATTTCTTTAATCGTTTGGACTGTTTCAACAGAGATTTTTTTTGAGACTTTTGTATATTGCTCAAACATTGTCAGCATGTTACGCATGATGGCTTGAATTTCCGGAGATTTGTAAGGATCTTTATCTTCCAAAACGTCCATTTCAACTTCTAAATAATCCTCGTTGTCTAAAAATTGACTTATTTTGGCTCTTGATAATCCTTCAACATGAACTCGAACTGTACCATTAGGTAACCGTAAAAGCTGACTTATCTTTGCTAATGTTCCAATTAAATAAATTTCTTCATCTTTTGGATTATCTATTGAGATATCCTTTTGTGTTGCTAATAAAATTTCATGATCACTATCCATAGCGCTCTCTAATGCCTGAACTGACTTTGCTCTTCCTACATCAAGGTGTAACACCATTGATGGAAATACCAGAAGTCCGCGTAAAGGCAGAAGCGGAATTTGCCGTTTCCTATTATGTTCGACCATCCGCATACACCCCCATCTTTCTGTTTCCAAATTTCTCCTAACTCATTGGCTCATTTTGCTCTAATCTTTCTCAATTTTATCTTATCCCCATACCTTTGTCTAATCTAAATAAGCGTTGATGCACTCTCCATCGGGTTAATCGCTGGAATGATCTCTTCCTCTTCTTCCACACGCTCAAGTGCTAATTCCAATACTTCATCTAAATTCTTAACAGAAACCACATTGATGCCGTCTATTTGTTTCAATAAGGCTTGCATATTCTCTTCAGGAACAATTACGGTTTTTACACCTGCAAGTTTAGCAGCCTCGACTTTGGCAACAACACCACCGATTGGCTTAACCGCACCGTGAATCCCTAGTTCACCTGTCATTGCAATCGTATGCTTCACTTTAACCCCTTCAATAGCCGAGTAAATTCCCGTTGCAATCGCAATTCCTGCAGATGGTCCATCAACAGGAGCTCCTCCTGGGAAATTAACATGGATATCATAATCAGAAGTAGGGATGCCCATTCTTCTTAAAACCGTGACAACATTTTCAACCGAACCTTTTGCCATACTTTTCCTTTTGATTGAACGCGATTGATTTCCAGTATGCTCTTCTTCGGCAATCCCGGTAATGTTAATTTGACCGTTGCCTTTGTTTTCGATCACATTCACTTCCAATTCAAGTAAAGCACCCATATTGGGACCAAAAACCGCTAAACCATTAACAATTCCAACTTCGGATTCATGATGAATTTGTTTTTCTGGGCGTGGGCTCAATTGACTTGCATGTAAAACCCATTCAACATCATCAAGCAATATTTCTTTTCGTCCACTCGCTAATGCCACCCCAGCTGAGATTTGCACAATATTGACAACCTCACGACCATTTGTCGCATATTTAGCGATTTTTTCGAGTGCCCCTTCTTCTGCGGTATATTGAATTTTTTGAATCGCTTTTTCTGCAATCTGTACGATTTCATTTGGCTTTAACGCATGAAAATACACTTCTAAACAACGAGAACGAATCGCAGGTGGAATTTCATCTGGTCGTCTTGTTGTCGCTCCTATTAACCGAAAATCAGCAGGCAAACCATTCTGAAAAATATCATGTATATGCCTTGGAATGGCTTGATTTTCCTCACTATAATAAGCACTTTCTAAAAAAACTTTTCGGTCCTCAAGTACTTTTAACAATTTATTCAGCTGGATAGAATGCAATTCCCCAATTTCATCGATAAAAAGCATTCCTCCGTGTGCTTTCGTAACAGCTCCATGTTTTGGTTGAGGAATACCAGCTTGGCCCATCGCACCAGCCCCTTGATAAATCGGATCGTGCACAGAACCAATTAAGGGATCGGCAATTCCACGCTCATCAAAACGAGCTGTAGCCCCGTCTAGCTCAACAAAAACGGCATTTTGCCGAAATGGCGATTCACAATTTCGCTTCGCTTCTTCCAAAACTAACCTTGCAGCTGCTGTTTTTCCAACTCCAGGAGGTCCATAAATTAAGACGTGCTGGGGATTTGGCCCACATAATGCTGCTCTTAATGTACGAATGCCTTCTGACTGGCCCACAATATCATCAAAACTAATTGGCCTCACTCTTTCTGCTAAAGGCTCACTTAATGAAATAGAGCGCATTCTTCTGAGCTGATCCATTTCCTTTTTGGATTCTTTATCTATCGAAACACGGCCATTTCGTTGACTCTTCAGCAAGTTAAAAAAGTACAACCCAATAACAATTCCAAAAAACAATTGAATTAACAACGCAATCCCTGTCCAATTCATGACTTTTCCTCCTACATCGTTACTCGTTTTTTATAGTATGACCGCTAACATTTTAGCTAACCAAACTATCAGGACTGAAAACGTTGTAACTAAAGGAAAAAAATGCAAGACAAAATCTAATCCAACTACAGAAAGTCTTAAGAAAGACGAGAAAACCACGGAGAGTCTATCTTCACTCACCGTGGTTTTTCTTATCAAACAACTCGCCTATTTGGATTAAGCACTCTCTTTAGGTTCTGTTTTAGTTAATGTGATCTCAGAGCCATCTTCTGTTTTTAAGATTGGAGCGGCATTTTCGGTAACACATTTATCATGAATGATACATTTGACCACATCATCACGTGATGGAAGATCAAACATGACATCTAACATGAGTCCTTCAATAATGGAACGCAATCCGCGTGCCCCAGTCTTTCTTTCAATCGCTTTATTTGAAATCTCTTTTAATGCCGCGTCCGTAAATTCTAACTCAACATCATCAAGCTCAAGTAATTTTTGGTATTGCTTTACGAGAGCATTTTTTGGTTTTGTTAAAATTTCCACTAAAGCATGAACATCTAAAGGTTCTAGGCTTGAGATAATTGGTAAACGGCCGATAAATTCAGGAATTAATCCAAAACGGAGTAAATCTTCAGGTAATACTTTCCCTAAATATTCACCTGGCTTTAAGTCTTCCTGTCTAGATTCTGAACCAAAACCAATAACCTTTTTCCCTAATCGACGCTTAATAATTTGCTCAATTCCATCAAATGCCCCTCCACAAATAAAGAGAACATTTGTTGTATCGATTTGAATAAATTCTTGATGAGGGTGTTTTCTTCCACCTTGTGGCGGTACACTTGCAGTTGTACCTTCAAGAATTTTTAATAAAGCTTGTTGAACCCCTTCACCTGAAACATCCCTTGTAATCGAAGGATTCTCAGATTTACGAGCAACTTTATCGATCTCATCAATGTAAATAATACCCTTTTCTGCTTTCTCCACATCATAGTCAGCCGCTTGGATTAATTTAAGGAGGATATTCTCAACATCTTCCCCTACATAACCTGCTTCTGTTAATGAAGTTGCATCTGCAATCGCAAAAGGTACATTCAAAATACGAGCTAATGTTTGAGCTAATAATGTTTTCCCACTACCTGTTGGCCCAATCATACAAATATTACTTTTAGAAAGTTCTACCTCTTCAGAGCGGTTAAGTGCATTGATACGCTTATAATGATTATAAACAGCTACTGATAATGATTTTTTGGCTCTTTCCTGGCCGATAACATAATCATCTAAGATGGAACGAATCTCAGAAGGTTTCGGAACTTCTTGAAATTCAACTTCCTCTTCTGTTCCGAGTTCTTCTTCTACAATTTCTGTACAGAGTTCAATACATTCATCACATATATACACACCTGGTCCAGCAACTAGCTTACGGACTTGGTCTTGAGTTTTCCCACAAAAAGAACATTTAAGTTGCCCTTTTTCATCATTAAATTTAAACATTTAATCACCCCTCAGAAATATTGTACCATTTCAAACCATTATTTTCTTCATTTTGGTCTTGTATAACACGGCTCGAAAATTGCACAGCATTTCTAGATTATCTAGATTTGTCGAGATTTTCAGCTATTGTAACACAGAACCAGAAAAAGAAAAACTAATCTCTCTTCTTATGTATAGATGATGTGTGGAGAGCAAAAATAAAATCATCTAAATACGGATACTCAAATTTAAACATCTTACTTATGTGTATGTGTGGATTTATAATAAATTCAAGATCCAACCTTGAAAATCCTTTTTTTCTTACAAAAGATCTTCTAACTTAAAATGAACAATCTCCCATCATTTTTTGTTGAAACGGCTTCTTCTCAGCTTGTTCAATTCAAGCCTCGCTCATACATTCCAAAACGAGAAAAGATGATAAACTGATTTTTATAGGATGGAAAAACAAGGTACGATTTCAGCTCGCACCTTGTTTATACTTTATAGAGAGCTACCTAGTTTAAGCATCTCATGTGAAAATGGAATTACTCAGCAGCTGCTACTGTTTTGCTTTCTTCTACTAGAAGTTCAACAGCTTTTTGAATTCTTAAGTCACCTTTGATGGCTTCGTCTCCACCTTGTGCACTTAAAATAGCTTTAATTTCTTCAACAGAGCGTTGGTACATTTCAGCCATTTTCTCATATTCTTTATTAACATCTTCATCACTTACTTCAATTGCTTCCGCATTTGCAATCGCTTCTAGTGTTAAATTCACACGGACACGTTTACCTGCATCCACTTGGAATTGTTCACGAAGGGCCGCTTCATCTTGACCAGAGAATTGAGCATATAACTCTAAGTTAAGGCCTTGAGTTTGTAAACGTTGTTCAAATTCTTGAACCATACGATCTACTTCCGTCGCAACCATTTCTTCTGGTACATCGATCGTTGCATTGTCAGCCGCTTTTTCGACTACTGTATCACGTACTGCATGCTCTGCTTGATGCTTCTTATCATGCTCTAACTTTTCTCTTAATTCTTTCTTTAACTCATCTAAAGTTTCCACATTTTCATTTGCATCTTTTGCAAATTCATCATCTAATTCAGGAAGCTCTTTACGTTTAATATCATGTAATTTCACTTTAAACGTTGCTGCTTTACCAGCTAAATCTTCTGAATGATACTCTTCTGGGAATGTTACTTCTACTTCTTTTTCTTCACCAGATTTAAGACCAACTAATTGCTCTTCAAATCCTGGGATGAATTGGCCAGAACCGATTTCTAATGAATGGTTCTCTGCTTGACCACCGTCAAACGCTTCGCCATCAACAAAGCCTTCGAAATCAATAACAGCTGTGTCGCCTTCTTCAACTGCTCCATCTTCTACTACAACTAAATCAGCTTTACGCTCTTGTAAGCTCTTTAGCTCAGCTTCTACTTCTTCATCTGTTACAGTTGTATCTACTTCTTCTACTTCTAGACCTTTATAATCGCCTAAAGTCACTTCAGGTTTTACGATAACCGTTGCTTTAAAAACAACACCAGTCTCTTTACTGATTGTCTCAACATCAATTTGAGGCTGAGCAACTGGCTCGATACCTGCTTCTACAATTGCTTTTGGATATGCTTCTGGAAGCAATACATCTAAAGCATCTTGATATAGTGATTCTACACCATATTTCTTTTCGAATAACGGACGAGGCATTTTTCCTTTACGGAATCCTGGCTCATTAACTTTCTTAACAACCTTTTTAAAAGCAACGTCAAGTGCTTCCTTAAATTTTGGAGCGTCAACTTCAAAAGTTAAAACTCCTTGATTTCCTTCTTGCTTTTCCCATTTTGCAGTCATTACTTTCCCTCCAACTATATACATCTTCGTTTCCGAACATTTACTCATAATTTCAACGTTGACAACCACATCATTATAACATAAAGCCTATTCTTTTCAAATGAATTTACTAGAACTAACATTGTTTGCTAGGAATTACCCTTTTTGTTATGTTTTTATAAGTGAAATCCATTTAAATCAAACCCTTGATATGATTTCATTTCAATCACTTCTACTAATTGTACATATTCATCTAACTGAAGGATATCCTTATTTGAAATCGATTCAACCCACTCTTCATTTATATCCATTCCCATTCGATTCGAAACCACAATGTAAAAAACAGTGGCCCATAGCTCAGCCTGCTTTGGCTCTGGAGAAAATGGATAGATTGCATACATATGAGCCCAACATAGTTGATTCGCCATTTCTAAAAGATTCGGGTTCTCATGTTCAAGAAAGTCGCTTAATAATTGAATGACTTCCTTCGCAAAAGGCTGCTCATAAACAAGAGGCAATTGATTGGGAATAACCGTTTGGTTCATCCCTAACTTTTTTATATGTATACTTTCACTGACATCAAAATTATGTAAGGCTTCTAATGCAATCGAGCGTAATAAAAGGTCATGTTGTTCTTCTTGAACATAAGAGATAAAGGCTTCTATAACATAAGGTTTATTCATTGTTTTTAAAATTTGTATGGCTTGACCTTGTAAGCTCACATTATCTGATTGTAGCATCGATAAAACATGTTCATTTACCTCATCCTCACGTTCTGTAAAGGTTGTGAAGGAATCATCATTTGTCATTTGTCTACTAAAATGAAGCAACTGATAAAGTGATTCTGCATGTTGAGAAGGCAAGCGATTTTCTGCTAAAACCGCATCTAATAAATGAACAACCTCATGGTATCTGGCTAACTGAACGAGTAAAGAAATATGTACTTGCAAATTATCATAATAATCACCAATATCTTCATGTAACAAGCTCGTTGTCTGTTCAACCGCTTCTTCAAGTCGCCCTAACTCAACTAAGCATAAGACTCTCCCAAAACGGACCTGTGGATGGTCTGGTTCATAATTCGCCGCTTCATTAAAGAGTTCATAGGCTTCTCTTGGTTCTTTTTCCTTTAATGATTCCATCCCTTTCTCTATTAATCTTCGCACGAGACCTGGGTATGGAATTATTTTTGATTTATTTATCTTTTCTCGTTTTTCATCCATATACTTTCTCCAGTTTTGTGACCTATAATGATTCGCTCTTTATATGTAAGATGATTTTAATTAGTTTATCAAGAGAAATGAGCAAACACAATCAAATTCCCTCTTTTATTAGTATACCATATTATGACAACGCTTTCTTTTTCTAGGTGAGCTTATATCCCATCCTTTTTATTAAATTACTCAACTTTCGCAGCGTATAATTGACCCTTAACCGTTGATAGAGATTGACTTTAGGGCGATACCATACTCAAATTGACTTTACATGAACGGTTCAATCGTTGACAGTCTGAACACATCTCTTCGTTTGCTATTGAAGGAAACTGTGCAGTAAAATGAAGAGCTTCGGCTGTCGCTACCAAAACCATACTCCGCTAAGTGTCGTGGAGATGCTTGATGATATGGCCATTCTCAATCAGCTATTTCTAACGCAGAAGGACCTTCTTCTTAAATTTGTTGGTTATGGAACTAAATAGGTAGTTGCCACCTATTTTTTCCTAAGTCTGTAGTCATCAAAAGACAGGATAAACAAGCTCGATCATCTAGCTAATGTACGTTGAAGTCATGACTGTTTTTTTATTCCATGAGAAAAAGGAACCTAGATTCGATTCCAGTATCTAGCGGACAAACAGACACGGAGACTCCCGCAGGAATAAACCGCCCAATGAGACCCCGCAAGCGTGCTGAGGAGGCTCATGAGGTTCCTGCAGGACGCGGAGTGTCTGTTTGGGAGCGACAGCCGAAGTGCATTGTACATTGTCTATTTTTTCTTGATGCACAGTTTATCCGTTTGGTGTGATAGTACGTTCTGGCTTTTCAAACGTGTCAAGGGCATTTTTTTACGAGCTTCCCTTTCGCTCTGCCAACTAGTTGAACGGATTTTCTCGATACGAAAGTTGAGATATTTATATGAAATAAATGTTGGCTGGGCAGGGTTGCTTGGCTTTTTTTTCACCACAACCTCGGCCAATTTGCTTTGGACCGCGTTACTCGACCTTTTTTACATACCAACGCTGACCAAATATTAAAAACACCGTTCTATTTCACTAAAACCAAAAGCTGTCCCTCGGCATTTTTTTATTTCGGGACAGCTTTGCTTCATTAGACCGTGTGGGTTTGTTCAAATTTTGCAATCTCGGTCTCGTATCTTAACGTCAAACCGATTTCATCCCAGCCGTTAAGTAACATTTCTTTCCAATAAGGATCGATTTCAAACGATGCATCAAAATCAGCACCTGTTATTTTTTGCATTTTCAAATCGACCTTCAATTCAAACTCATGCTCCGCTCCACGCTCCAATAGTTCATTTGTTTGTTCTTCATTTAACCGAATCGGTAACATGCCATTTTTTACACAGTTATTGTAAAAAATATCAGCAAAACTTGGAGCAATGACAACCTTGAATCCATAATCATGTAAGGCCCAAGGTGCATGCTCACGTGAAGAACCACAACCAAAATTATGGGCAGCCACTAAAATGGAAGCTCCTAATGCATGTGGTTTATTTAATTCAAAATGAGGGTTAGCTTGCCCATCCTTTAGAAAACGCCAATCATAAAATAAAAATTGACCAAAACCTGTTCTTTCAACGCGTTTTAAAAATTGTTTTGGGATAATTTGATCGGTATCCACATTCACACGATTTAGTGTCGCTATTTTCCCTTCATGAATCACTAACGGTTCCATTTCCTACTCCCCCTTACCCATTTGCTTGTGATTGTTTTTTTAACTTTCTTACGTCAATAAAATGACCAGCTATTGCAGCAGCCGCAGCCATTTCTGGACTAACTAAATGTGTTCTTGCTCCTTTTCCTTGCCGCCCTTCAAAGTTCCGATTCGACGTGGAGGCACAACGTTCCCCTTCAGGAACAACATCTGGATTCATACTTAAGCACATACTGCAGCCAGAATCACGCCATTCAAAACCGGCCTCAATGAAAATTTGGTTCAAGCCTTCTTCTTCCGCTTTTTTCTTTACTTTCTGAGAACCTGGCACAACCAGCGCTCTTACTCCATCAGCCACCTTATGTCCTTTTACAACATTGGCTGCCGCCCGAATATCACTGATTCGTGAATTTGTACAGGAACCAATAAACACATGCTGGATTTTAATATCACTGACAGGCGTATGTGGCGTTAATTCCATGTATTCAAGTGCTTGTTCAATCGAGCGTCTGTCCGTATCATTTTTACCATCTGTTGGAGCTGGAACAAGTTGGCTAATGCCTACTCCTTGTGATGGATTCGTCCCCCATGTCACCATCGGTTCAATCTCTGCAGCTTCGATCACAACTGTACGGTCATAACTCGCCCCTTCATCCGTGGCAAGTTTTTTCCATTTCTCGACTAGTTTTTTGTAATCTTCGCCCTTAGGAACATTTTCACGCCCTTCTAAATAATCAAATGTCACTTGGTCAGGGCTAATTAATCCTGCTTTTGCTCCAGCTTCAATTGACATATTACAAATGGTCATTCGCTCTTCCATCGTCATGCCTCGAATAGCCTCACCTGTAAATTCAATAACAGAACCTGTGCCAACATCCACCCCAAACTTAGAGATAACCGCTAAAATGACATCTTTGGCAGACAAATCTGGACTTAGCTGACCATTGATACGTACTTCTAATGTTTTCGGTTTGGATTGCCACAATGTTTGAGAGGCTAACACATGCTCAACCTCACTCGTTCCAATTCCAAAAGCTAAAGCCCCAAAAGCCCCATGTGTAGACGTATGACTATCCCCACAAACAATCGTTTTTCCAGGCTGAGTTAAACCAAGTTCCGGACCGATAACGTGAACAATTCCATTATCAGGACTTTCCAAATCGGCTATATCAATCCCAAAATCACGACAGTTTTCTTTTAATGTCTCCATTTGTTTTCTTGCAATCATGTCGGTTATATCATAACGATTAACAGTTGGTACATTATGATCCATCGTCGCGAACGTTAAATCTGGTCTTCTTACCTTACGCCCAGCAAGTCTAAGTCCTTCAAACGCTTGTGGAGATGTTACTTCATGCACCATATGCAAATCAATATAAAGAAGACTTGGTTTCCCCTCTTCTGCCATCACTTCATGCTTTTCCCAAATCTTCTCGATGATTGTTTTCACTGCCATTTGCGCTCCTCCTTATTCCCTTTTTCTGTATTGCTTCTTATTTTAATTATACGTACGCTTTTTCTTTTAATTGCACGATAACTTTTTCCGTCATTTCATCAGTTGATAAGGCTTTTTCTCCACCCGCTAGGTCGCTCGTACGCTCGCCTTGCAACAAGACAGAGTCAATCGCTTCTTGAATGGCATCTGCTTCTTTTTCTAAACCAAATTCATATTTAAGCATCATCGAAAGCGACGCAATCGTGGCTAATGGATTAGCTAAACCTTTTCCTGCGATATCTGGAGCTGTGCCATGAATCGGTTCATACAATCCAGGTCCATCTGCTGATAGGCTAGCTGATGGCAACATCCCTAATGAGCCTGTTAACATTGAAGCCTCATCACTTAAAATATCACCAAACATATTTTCCGTGACGACAACATCAAATGATTTTGGTGAACGAATTAGTTGCATTGCTGCATTGTCTACAAGCATATGCTCCAATTCAATGTTCGGAAAATCTTTAGCGACTTCATTAGCAACCTCTCTCCATAAACGACTCGATTCTAAAACATTCGCTTTATCTACAGAAGTCACTTTTTTGCTTCTTAACTCTGCTAACTCAAATCCTTTTCGAATGATTCTTTCAATTTCACTTTTACTATAAACTAGTGTATCAATCGCTGTTTCTTCCCCATTTATTTCTTTTCGTTTTCTCGGCTCGCCAAAATAAATTCCACCAGTTAACTCACGGACAATCATGAGGTCCACACCTTCAATGACTTCCTTTTTTAATGTTGATGCTTCTGCTAAGCTTGAAAAAGCGGTAACTGGGCGTAAGTTGGCAAATAATTGCAATGATTTTCGTAACCCGAGTAAGCCTTTTTCTGGACGTTTGTCCCCAGGAAGTGTGTCCCACTTCGGTCCTCCAACAGCCCCTAATAAAATCGCATCACTTTTTTTACATAATTCAATCGTTTCAGCAGGTAAAGGCTCCCCTGTTTCGTCTATCGCACAACCACCGATTAAACCTGTCTCATAAGTAAATCGATGCCCAAAAATGTCTGCTATTTGGTCAAGAACTTTTAACGCTGATTGAACAACTTCTGGCCCAATACCATCTCCTGGGAGAACGGCTATTTTCTTTTCCATTTCTTTTCCCCCTAATCATTTATTAACTTTCAGTCATGTTGAAAAAGAACGCCCTGGAGCAAGCTGGAAATACAGCTTCCAAACTACTCCAAGACGCATCGTTATTCATTCGCTTCATTTTGAAGATTTATTTCTCCCTTAGTTTTTTACAGGTGTTTTTGTTTTATTTTTAACAAAAGGCATCATTTCACGTAATTCACGTCCAACTACTTCAATTGGATGTTGACTTTCCGCTCTAGTGATTGCTGTAAATTCTGGACGATTTGCTTGGTTTTCTAAAATCCAACCTTTTGCAAATTTTCCTGTTTGAATATCTGATAAAACCTGCTTCATCGCTTTTTTCGTTTCATCTGTCACAATTTGAGGACCCGCTACATAGTCACCCCATTGTGCTGTGTCTGAGATTGAATAACGCATCGTTTCAAGTCCACCTTCATACATAAGGTCAACAATTAATTTTAGTTCATGTAAACACTCAAAGTAAGCTACTTCTGGTTGATATCCTGCTTCCACTAATGTTTCGAAACCAGCTTTTACAAGTGCAGAAGTTCCTCCACAAAGTACCGCTTGTTCACCAAAAAGATCGGTTTCTGTTTCTTCCTGGAAAGTTGTCTCAAGAACACCAGCACGAGCGGAACCGATCACTTTCGAATAGGCTAGAGCCACTTCTTTTGCTTGACCTGTTGCATCTTGGAAAACCGCAATTAAGCCTGGAACCCCTGCTCCTTCTTCAAATACACGACGCACTAAGTGACCTGGTCCTTTTGGTGCTGCTAAAAAGACGTCGACATTAGCTGGTGGAACAATTTGATTAAAATGAATGTTAAAACCGTGAGCAAATGCTAAGGTTTTTCCTTCTGTTAAGACTGGTTCAATTTCATTTTTATAAACCGTTGGCTGTAATTCATCCGGCAATAGGACCATAATTAAATCTGCTTGCTCAGCCGCTTCATTTACTGGATACACTTTAAATCCATCTTCTACTGCTTTATCCCATGATTTTCCTTGGCGAAGGCCGATAATCACATCGACTCCACTTTCACGCATATTTTGTGCATGAGCATGACCTTGTGAGCCATAACCGATGACTGCTACTTTTTTCCCTTGTAAAACCGCTTCATTAATATCCCCATTGTAATAAACCTTTGCCATGATAATCTCTCCTTTTAATTTCAGTTCATTTTTTATAGTAGAATCGTACACAATTTATGTTTGCTGGTTTAGAGTAATTCGAATAACTCAGCAAGCGCTAGAATGTGAACGGTGGTTCTTAAGTTAATAAAAAGAAGCTTTTGTTCCTTTTAATGAATCAGTGTTAATCGACTTGATTCCGTTGTCGACTTTTTACTGCCCCGATTAAAGGCGGTAATACCGGTTCGAGCTAAATCTCGGATTCCATACGGTCTTAATAAATCAATAAAAGTTTCGACTTTTTGATAGTCTCCCGTAATTTGAATCGTCATCGACTCGCGACCAACATCTAAAATGGAAGCTCGAAATGGATTGACAAGTGCCGCAACTTCAGCACGTTGCTGTGGAGTAACGATAATCTTAATAAGTGCCAATTCACGAGCAATAATCGGTTCATCCGTTATGTCTTTCACTTTTAAAACATCGACCTGCTTATTTAGCTGCTTTGTTACTTGCTCAATATTATCCATGTTGTCGACCTGAACGACGAATGTCATACGAGAAACAGCTGGATTTTCCGTCACACCAACAGTAATACTTTCAATGTTGTAATGACGCCTCGCAAACAAGCCTGTAATTCGATTCAAAACACCAGAACTATTGTTCACTAGAGCGGTAATCGTTCTTTTCATGGCTTTACTCCTTCCATTTGATGAATTCCTTTTCCTGGCGAAATCATTGGATACACATTCTCTTTTTGAGCAACACGGAAATCCATTAAAACAGGCCCTGGATAATCCATCATTTCTTTTAATGCTGTTTTTACTTCTGATAGCTTTTCTACCTTCATCCCTTTAATGTCATAAGCCGATGCTAGTTTGACAAAATCTGGTTGAATCGGGAAAAGTGAATTTGAATAACGCTCACCGTGGAATAATTGTTGCCATTGACGAACCATTCCTAAAGCGGCGTTATTGACGATTACAATTTTGACTGGTAAATTGAGCTCCTGCAAAATCGATAACTCTTGGGCTGTCATTTGGAAGCCAGCATCACCAATAATAGCTACGACCGGCAAATTCGGTTCGGCAAACTGAGCCCCAATCGCCGCTGGAAAACCAAAGCCCATCGTCCCTAAACCACCAGAAGTGACCCAACGATTCGGTTTGTTAAATTTGTAATATTGGGCCGACCACATTTGATGCTGACCAACATCAGTAGTGACCACCGCCTCACCTTCTGTTATTTCATGAAGATATTCGATCAGTTGCTGAGGTTTGATCGTTTCTCCATCCTCTTTATACCAAAGTGGATATTCCTCTTTTAACTGCTTTAAATCAGAACGCCAAATCGCACTCTTGCTACATTCACCATTCGCTGCAATTAGGAGCTTCAACGCTTCTTTCGCATCACCAACGACAGGGATATCAGCATGAACATTTTTACCAATTTCAGCTGGGTCAATATCAATATGCACAACCTTTGCCGTTGGGGCAAAATGAGCTAAATTCCCTGTTAAACGGTCATCAAAACGAGCTCCAATATTAATCAGTAAGTCCGTCTCATAAATGGACATATTCGCCGTATACGTTCCATGCATACCAGCCATTCCTAAAAATAATTCATGCTCACCTGGGAAAGAACCTAACCCTAAAAGAGTATTCGTTACAGGAATTTGTTGCTGCTCAACGTATTGCAAAAGTTCTTCCGCTGCGTGGGCATGTAAGACACCAGCCCCTGCTAAGATAAGTGGCTTTTTCGCTTCACTAACCGCTTCTACCACTTTTTTAATTTGCAATTTATTCGGACTAAAAGTAGGTTGATAACCTGGTAATTCCACTTCTTTCTCGTAATTGAATTCCCCTTGTGCTAGAGAAATATCTTTAGGGAGGTCAATTAACACTGGTCCCGGACGCCCTGTTGTCGCAATATGAAAAGCCTTTTTGATAATATCGGGGAACTCTTCTACACTGCGAACTTGAAAATTATGCTTCGTAATCGGCATTGTAATCCCAATAACATCGGCTTCTTGGAAAGCGTCTGTTCCAATAACAGATGTTCCCACTTGACCAGTAATAACAACTAGTGGCAACGAATCCATCATCGCGTCGGCAATCCCAGTTACAACATTTGTTGCTCCTGGTCCAGAGGTGACGACACAGACACCTGGTTTCCCAGATACTCTCGCATACCCTTCCGCCGCGTGAATCGCTCCTTGTTCATGGCGAGCTAAAATGTGACGAATACCCGTTTTATAAATTTCATCATAAGTTGGTAGAATTGCCCCACCTGGGTAACCGAAAATCACTTCCACTCCCTCAAGTGCTAGAGCTTTAATGAGCATGCTAGACCCTGACATTTTTTCATTTTCTACTTTTACTTGTTGCTCCTCTTTTTTCACTTGCGTTTTCATCTCTTTTCCTCCTCTTTTCAATCTAAAGCGAAGTACGTATTGACTTTCTTAAGACGACCTCTTGTTCTTGTGCATCTAACTGGGATAGCAGGATTAAACGTTCTTCTAAACTACTTTTAAAAAATGAATGTCAGAAAACCAGACAAAAATGAATAAAAAAAACCTTCCCACCCCATAGCAGTCGCATCTAACGACTAACTGAAGGGGCGAAAAGATTTATCTTTCCACGGTACCACCCTTGTTCATCAAGTTTCCTTGATCTTACGGATGAACAAATCGTTCATCTCATTTTAATAACGAGTGCTGTGTACACCCGGTCAATCCTAGTAGACTACGCTTACGTTCAGATCGACACTCCGAGGGGACTTTCATCATATGTGACAACACCGCTTTCCAGCAATCACGGCTCTCTGTAGAAGTCCAGACATATAACTACTTTACCTCTTCAACGTTTGTTTTTTATTAAATTTTCATAACCCCGCCTGTATTGGCAGAAGTCACTAATTTCGAATATCGAGCTAAATAACCTTTTTTCACTTTCGGTTCTGGTTCTACAAAACCTTCTTTACGATTAGCATGTTCTTCCGTACTAACTAACCATTCAATCGTACGGTTTGTTAAATTGATACGAATCTTATCGCCATTTTCAATAAAAGCAATTGGTCCACCTTCAGCGGCTTCTGGGGAAATATGACCAATTGAAATCCCTCTAGAAGCTCCTGAGAAACGACCATCTGTAATTAAAGCTACCTTCGTGCTTAACCCTTTACCCGCAATCTTAGAGGTCGGCGCAAGCATTTCTGGCATTCCAGGTCCACCTTTTGGCCCTTCATAACGAATAACTACTACATGACCTTCTTTAACTTCTCCACTATCAATCCCCTCTTGTGCTTCTTCTTGGGAGTTGAAGACGATTGCCTCCCCTTCGAATACTTTAATAGAAGGATCAACAGCTCCGACTTTAATAACTGCTCCATCTGGTGCGAGATTACCATAAAGAATTGATAATCCACCAACTGGACTATACGGGTTATCTTTACGACGAATGACATCATCATTTGTAATCTCTGCGTCTTTTACATTTTCATATAAACTCTTACCAGTAATCGTCAAACGCTCAGGGTGTACGGCCCCTTCTATGCTACAGAGCTCCTTAATAATGGCACTAACTCCACCAGCATGATGAACATCATCCATTGAATAATCAGAAGCTGGACTAATCTTAGATAAATAAGGTACTCGTTCAGCTACTTCATTAATTCGATTTAAGTCATATTCAATCTCTGCTTCATGAGCAATCGCTAATGTGTGAAGAACTGTATTAGTTGAACCACCCATTGCCATGTCTAAAGCAAATGCATCATCTATTGTTTCCTTCGTCACGATATCACGAGGACGAATGTCTTTATCTATTAAGTTCATTAAATGCTTTGCCGCATCTTTAATTAACTTGTGACGCTCATTAGAGGTCGCAACAATTGTTCCGTTTCCTGGTAAAGCTAAGCCGAGCATCTCCATAAGTGAGTTCATCGAATTCGCGGTAAACATCCCTGAACAGGAACCACATGTTGGACAGGCACTTTGCTCAATCTCAAGTAATTCTTCTCTTGTCATCTTTCCTGACGAGAATGCTCCTACTCCTTCAAAAACAGAAACTAAAGACAAGCTTTGTCCATCCTTTGTTCGACCTGCTTCCATTGGACCACCTGATACAAATACAGCTGGCACATTCGTTCGAACAGCCGCCATTAGCATACCTGGTGTAATCTTGTCACAGTTAGGGATATAAAACACCCCGTCAAACCAGTGGGCATTAATGACTGTCTCCGCTGCATCACAAATGATTTCACGGCTTGGCAATGAATACCTCATTCCGATATGCCCCATTGCAATTCCATCGTCAACACCTATCGTATTAAACTCAAATGGAATTCCACCCGCTTCACGAATCGCTTCCTTTGCCACCTCAGCAAATTTATTCAAATGCATATGACCAGGGATAATATCTATATAAGAATTACAGACACCGATAAACGGTTTATCCATATCCTCTTCTTTTACACCAGCAGCACGAAGTAGACTTCTATGTGGTGCCCTGTCAATCCCTTTCTTAATCATGTTACTTCTCATTACTATCTCTCCCAATCTGTTGCCTATTCTCGTATTATCTCTATTCTAAATATTCCCTCTTTTTAAGATGTCATTACTCTATTAGGAATTAGATAGAATGTGCGAGTTCACTTATACTCACTATTCAGAAAATTAAAACCCTAAAAAGAGTTAGATATCCTTCCTGAGAGGACAAATGTTCTTATACATTGCATTATTTATTATTGAAATTAATGATACGCTGATTCTTCCTTATGGTCAACCACTTTTATTAAAATAATTAGACAATTTCGATTATCTCTAATACTTGAATGCGTTTACATGTTGAAGTACCAAAGATCAAGCGACCTTTCACTATTTTAATAAAAAAATACCAATCATTTTTTAAACTTAGATAATTAGAGAAAAAGAAGATAATTAGCGTTTGTCCAGTGAACAATTCGCCACATTGTTAGAACAAAAAAGAGAGATTTTTACAAAATTAAAACTGAGTAAAAGAAAAGTTTTTGGACAAACTATAATTGGGTGATAAACATGAGCGTACGCAAACGATTTTTTCAACGAATATATTTCACAAAGAAATTACCGTTCATTAGATTAAGATCAAACAAAAGAGCCTCTCTTATTCTTGTGAAGGACCGTTTTAACGACTGTAAGACAGAAGCTGAAAAACTACTCTACCAAAAGCTTTTTTCTGAGCTATATTATCCAACACCAAGAATGTATGTCGGTGGAATTCAAATTAATATTGCTCTCGTCCCATATCGTCTAGCTTTTGTAGAAGCTTGCAGCAAGGAAAAAGAAAAACGCATTATCAAACAGCTCAGAAAAAAGAGATGGCATGTGCTTTTCTATGATCCAGCACAGATTACGAATGCTGATCTATGTGACGAATATTTAGCAAAACAATCGAAGCTACCAGCGATATATGGTTTGGTACGGTTTTAGAATTGGAAAGTAATACAAATTACTTGAAAAGTAGGCGGAAACCTTTTATACAGGAGTTCGTCTGCTTTTTTCATATTGTCTGAAGATGTCAGGGCTTTAGGCATTGGTGGTCACAGTCGGATTCGTAACGTAATTTCGCTCTCGGTGGAATTTTATTACTAATTAGCCGTTATTCGTACTTTAATTTCTTACTGCTTGGGTTTTCATTACTTATCATCCCGTATTCGTACTTTAATTTCGCCCTGCTCGGATTTTCATTACTTATTATCCGGTATTCGTAACGTAACTTCTATCTGCTTGGGTTTTCATTACCTATTAGCCAGTATTCGTAACGTAATTTCGCTCTGCTTGGGTATTTATTACCTATTACCCTTTATTCGTAACGTAATTTCGCTCTGCTTGGATTTTCATTACCTATTAACCTTTATTCGCACCGTAATTTCGCTCTGCTTGGATTTTCATTACCTATTAACCTTTATTCGCACCGTAATCCTGCAATTCCCCAATTTTCATTACCAATCAACACTCAACAGCATTGATATAATTCCACTTTGCGACCTAAGGTGATTCATCCTGGAGGAGGACGATATTTATATTGCAGCGACTCTATAATTAATCTAAATAATATTATAGGAGTTGTTTGGATGAAGCATCACTTAGGAGTTACTTATTTTATTTTCGTTTGTCTTGCTTTACTGGCGGTACTTTTTCAAATCTTAATAGCAGGAGTTGCCTTATTTGAAAACTATTCATATTGGGAACTTCATAAAGCCTTTGCCCATTTCAAATATGTATACATGCTCTTGTTTGTCATAGCCTTATTTTTAAAGAAACATAAAACCCTAATTTGGTTGCCACTCATTCTGTTTATATTAGCAAATGCACAATACTACACCGCACATGGATACATAGCAGCACTCCATGTCGTCATTCCCATTTTTATAACACTATTAACCGTTAAATTAACATTTAATTCTTATCAATTATTTATCCTTAAAAAGGTTAAAGAGCAGTAGGCACCTTATCTGTTCATCTGCTCGGCCGTTCACAAAAACTGGAAGGTTATGACTAGAAAAATGAAAAAGCACTTTGTCCAATTTACGACGGACAGAGTGCTTTTTTATGAAGATGTATGAGTTTTTTGTCGAGTAAAATGATTCATTTTTCTTCATAGAATACTCATAGGACAACCTCTATTGTGGAAAGACTAGAACTATGAAAGTGATTCAAACTTTCGATTGAAGGGAGGTTACTTCATGAAATTTTACTTTAATAAGGAGGATGGTAAAGGTCGAAAACGAGAAACGCATATCGAACTGCCCGCACAATTTATCATAGCAATAGCAACGGCAACAGGAACGCTCATCACGATTTTGCTTAATTTATAGTCTAAGAGCCGTACAAGGTAAGAGTCTTGTACGGCTAACCATTATGTTAAGAAAACCTTATTAATATCTAATCTATCATAACTTAAAATCCAATCATTATAACGTTCATACAAAAATCGAATTTGATCAGCTTTGATAGCAATTACATCACAACCACGATCATCATAGACGTGGAAAATAACCTTATTTTTAAGATGAATAAAAAAGACATCATGGTAAAGACTCTTTTCAAATCCCATATCATGGTTGCAAATTTCTTTAATAAGGGCACGATATTTTATTTCACTACGTTTACACTTCATCATTAATTGAGGGAAGCTCTCCTCCGATTCCTCCTCAAAAACATCCGGAACAACCTGACACGAAACCTCGTAGTCACTAAGCTTTTTTATGAGAAATGGTTCAACAAAACGAAATTTACGCTTAAAGCTTTGTTTACGAAATCTATCGAGATGATTGACCACTAACAGGAGTTCATCCTCCTCTTCAAAAATAGCTTCAAACAAAGTGATGGCTCGTTCGTAAACATTTTCTAAATAGAGGCTACCCTTATAACAATCCCCTTGTAGATAATTAACTCCTAGTTCAAAGCGGATACCTATTGGCCAACGATAAAATAATGGAGGTGCAAGCGGCAGGTCTTTAAAAATTTGATTTACAAGATTACATTTCATCCATTTTCCTCCAAATTTAATAACACAACTCTTTTTTCCAGAGCTTTAAACCCGCTCTAATGGCTTAAAGGGTTTTTCTGGTAACTGAATCTGAATAGAATCACCCGGACAAATAGATCCACCTGCTAATACAATGGCCATCACTCCTGCTTTTCGGATCAAATTTCCATCCTGATCTTTATCCAAAACAGCCTTCATTAAGCCAGGTTGAAACTGATCAATTTGTGCACATGGGTTTCGTAAACCTGTTAGTTGGATTTTTACGGTTGGGCCAATTGTTAAAACCGTATCAACCGGTAATCCTAAAAGATCAACTCCAGTAGTCGTAATATTTTCTCCCATTTCACCAGGTTTGATCAAAAATCGCTCCTTTAATTGCTCAAACAATTCAGCTTGAAGCAAATGAACTTGTCTTAAATTAGGCTGATTTGGATTTTGAGCGACTCTCGACCGATGTTTGACTGTAGCTCCAAAATGGGCATCCCCTTCTACCCCTAACCCTTTCACTAAATGAACCCTCTCTCGGTTTTGTTTACTAAAAGTATGACGTTCGCTTAAGCTGACAGCAAGTACACTTCCTCCCATATCCTCAGCCCCTTTTGTCTTTATCGTTCAAACAAAATGTACCTCTTACAAAATATAGCAAAGTAAGGTAGAGAAAATACCATTCTTATTTAATCTTTTTAACTAGGTCGATTAAATATCCCTATGCAATAATTAGATTCCATCCAAGTGACTTATTTATTTTAAAAATTCCTTTAAAGCTGGTACAAGTTGTTTCGCTTCAGATTGACCTTGTTCGTATAAGTGCATGAGCTTTTCACGACTTCTTTCTACACGGCCCACTTCTAATTTTTCTATCGGGCTAATGACAAAAATATTTCCTTTTTTCTCTTCCTCGCGAATATATTGAAGTGTCTCATTATAAACATGATGTCTTTTCGCAACAGCGTTTATGAGCCCAGGATAAGTCCGATATTTCTTGCGGAAATACCATCCAAAAGATTGGGGCTTTTTGATATAATCACGATTTTGCGTTAATACAACTACATTTTTGGCATTTCCTTCTTTTACAGATTGTTTAATCGGAATTGGGTCTGAGATACCACCATCCATTAAAATTCGCCCATCAAAAGGAACAACGGGAGCAACAAAAGGTAACGAACTCGATGCTCTTAAAATCGTTAATAAGTCTTTCGGATCTCGATTTTCTGATTTTTTATAATAAACCGATTCACCTGTCATACAATCGGTTGTTCCCACGACAAATTCTTCTTCCGCCTGACTATAAGCATCAAAATCGTAAGGAACCAATTCATTCGGTAAACGCTCAAACAAAAAATCCATACCAAAAAGCTCTCTTTTTTTCACGTAGTTTCGAAAAGATAAATATTCAGCATGGTCGAGAAAATCCATATTGACCGCTCGATTTCGATCCTTTTGCCTCGAGATATAAGAAGAGCCACTACAAGCCCCTGCCGAAACACCAATCACATAAGGGAGATAGATGTCCTCATCCATCAAATATTTAAGAACACCTGCCGTAAAAACACCTCGGCTCCCGCCACCTTCTAGCACTAAACCAGCTTGAACCATATATCAAAACTCCTTTTCGTTCTGTTCATACAAAGTTTATTATAACAAATATTGTAAGAAGAAAGGAGGAATATGCCTGGGTTTAGTCATCAGGAAAAGTCACTCGTCAACTAAAAAGGACACCACAGGCCAATGAGGCTCTTTTGGTGTCCTTCAACTTTTATTTCTTTGCTTGTTCAATAATTTCTTTTAACTCTGGCGTGAAGCCTTTAACCGCTCGATCACCATGAACCGTTACCGGAACGCCCATAAAACCGAACTTCTCTACCTCTTGTTGGTATTCTTCACTTGCCATCACATCTCTAACTTCGAATGGAACGCCTTCTTCTTCTAACATATTTTTCACATAATTGCACTCGACACAACCATCTGTTGAATAAACAATCACCTGTTGACTCATTATGCTGTCGCCTCCTGTAATGCTTTTTGGGTAATTTTCCAATGCGACGTATTCCAAGTTACCTCACCATCATTAAGCAAAAAAACTTGCGGAGATTCATGCTTAATCCCAAAATCTTCAGCAATTTGATTCGATACTGGGCGATCTTCAATGACGTGTACAATTGCAGCTGAAGCACCTGTCTCTTTTACAAACGCTAAAAATTCCTCGTGGGCTTTAGCACTAATCGGGCATGTCGTACTATGTTTGAAGAGCAGTTGTTTACCTGATTGTTTAACAAATTGATTCATCTCTTCAATCGTCGTTAGTTGTTTAATTCCCATTTTAACACCTATCCTTTTTGATCACTTTTCTTTGTAAGCGGTAAAGCTTTATAACTTAACTTTATCATATTCGGAAAAAAGATGCTTATTATGAGCTTGATTGGATGAGGATGAGAAAAAAACTAAAAACCTCAACCGATTTGTGGAAAGGCAATTTAAAATAAAAGATCTATTAAGGGAGCTTAGTTCGCATTTGATTACTTAGTATACTCCGAAAGCTACGTCCCCTTCACTTTCCATGGGCACGGCCTCAGCCTCCTCGGCTTAGTCATTGGTTTCCAGCGGGGGCTTCTCCTCGCGCTGTTCCCGTAGGAGTCTATTGGGATTCCGTTTGCTCTGTTTTGGTTATTAAAAAAAACGAACAAGATGAGAAGCGATTAAGCCTTTTATCTTAGTTTTAAAAGAAATATTTAAGAAGGACTTCTATATAGGTTTGCCTTTTTTCAGCTTTCCGCTACAAAACAGATGCATGATAAAAAAAGACGCCACACCCAACGAATGGAGTTTTTATTTTCGATAATATCTAATAATGATTTTTTATAACAACGTTTGGAAGGTTTTCTGTCGCTAAAGCGTTCAGATATTTCCTTGAATCGCTTGCAACGTTCAAAACTTCATCTTTTTAGAATGCCAATTTTGATTATTGTAAAGGCGTTATGTTCTCGAATTATATCAATCAGAGTGTCGGATTCAAATCCGTATTTTTCAAGGCCTTTCACTTTTGCACCGTTGACAACCTTCTTGTGTGCTTCAATTGCATTCAATAGGAATTTATTTTTCCAATAATCTTTCACGATTTCACCGCCCCAATAGATTGACATTTTCGTTATAAAAAAAGAAGGTTATTTCCCGTCCTTAGTATTTTTGTATATTCCAAGAAGGATTGATTTGTCGGATAAAGTATATTTCGGCTTCTTTGATTTCTTCTACATTGTCCATTAGACAAACGTAAAATTTGATTTGCTTCATGTTATCCATGATTAAATTATTCATTCGACAATTTGTGTTGCGTCCGTCTAAATAACAATTTTTAGGTGAAATTCTCCCATACCCGTTATTTACACGTTTTTGAAAGTTATCTAAGCACCTTCCAATGTATTTGATTTCATCGTCAACCCTATAGGCATATAATCCTTTTTTATTCATATAATTTTTGTCTTCAATACGAAATGTACCAAACTTTAAATCGCCGTATTGATTGAGAAAGCGTGTATAAAAGTTGTCACCGTTTTCTTTAAGATAAAATAAAAATTCACCTATATTCCATTCCAAATATTTGTCATATTTTCCGATAACAATTGGTTCAAGATGATTATATCTATCCTTTGCTATTGTTGCCGCCAATGATTTCGGTTTTAATCTTGCGAAATGATTCGTTGTAATTTCGTCTTTGAAAGACAATTCAATAGGTTCGAAAGTTAATTCTTTTTCGTTCCAATATAATTGCATAGCGTCCCCCTTGTCTACCTCACGTACTATTTTGATAATATATTAGAAATTATTATAACAAAGTTGAAGATATGTCGCACAACTAAAGATGTGAGTCGAAAAGTCTTCGTTCCATTTAGTCATTGATACGGAACAACTTCACCGACAATGAAGCCGCCGAACTTTCGGGCGTCTCCTTTCGTGGAAGCGTTCTTTTTTATACTCGAAATATTGTCGCTCCATTTCATAATAATTGACGTTTAATAATAAAGATAATAGTTCGATTGAACACCGTTCCATTGCGAATAGTATGTGAACTACCTAATAATTCGTTCACATTAAGCTCAACATCAAATATTCCTTTTCTTTTCGTCATAACAAAAAAGCCTCCTATATCGAATGTGATTGGAGTCAAAATACGGTGTAATTTCTTAAATGACCGTAGCACTGACCGTTTCACTAAACGATATAAAAGGCTGTTAAATTAACATTTATGTAATATTCAAATGGCGTCCCAGGAGAGATTCGAACTCCCGACCGACGGCTTAGAAGGCCGTTGCTCTATCCTGCTGAGCTACTGGGGAGGAAACTGCTCCTTATCAGTCAAACCACAGACATATCAAGGAGTTAACACAGATTAAGTTTTCACTGTAAGTCTACAATAATATAATAGTAGAGATTAGTTCAATTCCCTAACTAAGTTCTATTACCTTATTTAAGATAATAACTTATAGCTTTACAGTTATCAACAGATTTCTTTACTGTCTCCTCTGTTTTTACAAAAGAATATCTCCTAATGAACATAAATAAAAAGAGAGCCTTTTATAGCTCCCCATTTCTTTTAAGCCTGTCATAAGCAACTAAAGCATTTCTATACTTTAGTTCATTCAGCCTGCCATTATTAATATCATAATCCAATAAGTAGGTTAGAGCTAAATGATGCCCCTGCCCACTAAACCATTTAACAACATCATTCATATCACTCTCTAAATTGAATAGTTCTGTTTTATCTGCCTCAGCTATTGCTTTAACTAATGCTAATTCCTCAGTAGTCATCATTACACAGCCTTTCTGTATTCATCTGTATTCACTTCTATCAGCACTAAACTTGCACCCTCAGGAGCTTTCAGAGCAGTTACAGGAGAGGCAGGAGGTAACTGCTTTCCATCATCCTCATAATCTGTAAGCATTAAAGCTAAAACATCCTCAGCCATAGAGACAGCATGAGACAAGCTTTCCCCATCTGTGAACACATTCTCTAAGTCAGGAAAACTAACAATAAATGCTCCATCCTCTTTATGAATCACTGAATAATATTTGTATACTGGCATTTGCCATCAACTCCTGTTTTTATTAAATCAATTTTACCACAGGAAATAAAAAAGTAGGAGCAAAAAGCTCCCTACAGTTGACTTACTTTTATTTGATACATCTTTTCTAACATCTCAGGCTCATTCTCAACTAAATACATTCCAATCTGATAAGCTTCTTTAGCCTCTGCTCCTGATTGTCTACCAAAGCCATTTAATACTGATTTAATAATAGCTGTAGAGACACCATATCCTAATGAATACTGCTTAATATCTTTTGCTGTCATACCTCTAAGATAATGTAAATACAAAATGTCCCCAACTCTGTAACCATTCATTAGGTCAGTTTTAGAATTCTTTGAGCATAATCTATAAGCCATTGGACTCCATGCCTCAGCTTGTTCTCCTGATACTCTCCATTCATTAAACCTGTAATCTATACTCATTCTATCTCTCCCTCTCCTCAGTAAAATAAAAAAAGGCTGAATCTGCTATCTTTGCAGAAACAACCTCTGTTCTTTTTGAGCCTCAACTATAGTATTTCTAATCCTGATGTTCTTAATTGTCTAATATAAGGTCTAATTTCATAATCAAATTCCATTAACTTAGTATTTAAGTCTCTTTGTCCTAAGTGAGTACCTCTGTATGGCATATTCTGTTCTTCAAGTGCCACAATCTTTGTATCTAACAGGATTGCCCTAACTCCTGCAAATCTTCCTGATAATGCATTAGAAAATCCTTGCATTTTTTCCATAGTAGCAGAAAGCTCTGATAAGCTTGTATTTACAATCATGTAATTATCTACTGTTCTAAACAAGAAACAAGCTGACTTATGAACAGCAAAAAATGCCTCAGCCTTATCCTCTAACTCTACATACATAGCTTTTATTTGAGCCTCAGTAACTGCCTGTTGTAGCTCCAAATCCTCCTGTAAAGAATGAATCTGCTGTTTAATTAGCCTAGCCTCTCCCAAGTCTTGAGCCATTGTAAGAGCCTCCTGTAGAACCTGTAACTCCTGTTCCATTTTAACAAGTACCTCTTTTCCTGATGACTCTAGCTCCTCAATAGAGTCCATTACAATGTCAACAACTTCTCTAGCCTCCTGTACTTCTGCTACCTTTGCTGTCAAATCCTTAATCATTTGTTCTTTCATCATAATTCCTCCTCAGCCTCCATTATCTCTTAGATAAATTTCTTGAATAACTGTATCTGACTTTTAATTTCCTCAGCCTCTTGTGCCTTGTTCTTATAAGCATCTATTTTCCCTTGATGAGCTAATAGTCCTGCTGTTGTACTTGCATTAAGTAATTTCTTTTCAAGTGATTTAATTGCTGTTCTACATTGACCTGAAAATTCAACTGCTTTCTGAGCCTCAAAGTTACTAGCATTTAGCTCACCATTCAATAAGCCATTTGCTGTAGCTGTCATTTGAGAAAAATCATGCTCCTTATTCATTGCTGTTCCAATTGCATTGCTCATTTTCTGATGCCTTTCAAGGTTTGCCTGCTGTCTTTCACTTACCTTTTGTGCCATGTTCTCTAAATTCTGTCTGTTTATCTGCTCATATGTCATACTCATTTTAATTCCTCCTCAGTAGTATTAGGAAAAGAGCTGTATAAATACACTCATTTTCCTGTACTCTAGCCTAACTATGACTAGTTGATTAAAGTAATTTTTCAATATTTTTGATTTAGATTTCTAGTTACACTTATTAACAATAAACTCTGCTCCTAGCTTAATATCAGGCTCTCCTGCTTTTCTGTATAAAATGAATGGATTAGCCTTAATCATTAATTGCTTACCTACTTTTGTCTTTGCATATATATACATTCCATTCCATTGTAAATGGCTGAGCTTTCTGCTTGTCTCCTCAAGACTCATGTTCATCATTTGAGCCAATGAATCTAATGTAAGAGTATTTATTAAATACAATTCTCTTTCATTTGGATTAGTAACAAGCAAGTTTGTTTCATAATGGATTAATTGAATAGTCTTGTAGACAAAACCAATGTCAGCAGGTTGTAAACCTTCCTCATATGCCTCCTGTAAACTATTAATAAACACCTTAACAACCTTATCAGTCTTATTCTTACTGTACTGTCCTGCTACCCCTGTCCTAAAACAATATTCAGGGTTAATAAAAAAAGCCTTATGACTTTTGCCATAAAGCACCACTGTATCCTTATAAAGTAGCTCCTTTTCTACAAGTTTTTTAATCAGTGTACTGACTGTTCTAGGAGTTACATTTAATTTTTTAGCTATCTCCTTATTATTCATTGGCAATTTAGCATTAGGAGATGCCTTGAGCATATTATTATAGTCAACATATGTCTGTAACAGAAGGAAGTAACCTAGCTCCTTATTTTTCATTTTAGACAGTCTCCCCTTTATTGTTTCCATTTCAGTAAAAACAAATAATGCTGAGCTATTCTCTATGACTGCTCTTTTCTTCTTTTGATGCTTAATAGCCTCTAATTGTTCAGGAAGTATAATCTTAGCTCCATAAACCCTTTCTCCATCCTCATTAGCTACAATATAATTCTTACCCATTATCCTGCCCTCCTCAAAATTTTTCAGCTCAAGTATGTTGTCATAATTCAGCTACTTATTAGCCATCTAAGAGGAGAGAAATAAAGTAATTTCACAAGTTTTTTGATATAAATTTCTGTATAAACATCTGTAACAATGCCCTTGTACCAATTATTTGTACCTATCTTTTACATCTTTTATAACTCTCTATTTTTTTATAAGTAATAAAGATCAGTACCAATTTCTTGAACACAGTTGTCATGTGCAATGAAAACCAAAGATAACACTTGAGCATTTTTGCACTTTTAATAGCTTTCACTTGAGCATTTTTGCACTTTAATAAATTAACATAATTCCATATGGCTCTAGGGTTCATACACATTTTCATAAAGTAGAATCCCTCTTATCTTTTAAGAGATAAAATCAAAGACTTGAGTCTGTCATACTGACACCCTCCCACCAATAACAATACTACCTGAGTATAAATTCTATCAGTACAATAACCATGACATATACAGTATGTAATTAAGGTAGTATGGATGGCTGATAAGCCAGACATTAGTCTATTATGTAGCTTATGTTATGTAGAGGACTGTCTTTTTTTGTATAGGGGGGAGCTATTTTACATAAGGGGGAGGTTTATGCTGTTCCTGTGGTTGTATAAGGCTCTGAGAGCTATTCTAAAGCACATTTGACAAAATCATTTAATTATGCTTACACCTCCTTTAAAAGCCTACTGTAAGGCTACACAGAGATAATTTGACAAACTTAACAAACTATACTTAAACCTCTCCAATTCCTGCTCTGTACTACCTTCCATACAATTTTAAAAACTGGATAGGAGAGGAAATAGGCAATGCTTAATTTGTTGTAAAAATCCCAAAAGAAAAAGATAGGTCTTGGATTATTTAGCACACTAAAGTATAGAAGTATCAAGGGTTTCAACCTGAAAAAGTCCAAGAAATCAGGAGTACACACAATATAAAAAATATTTGCAGATTGCTCTCTAAAGCCTGTCATAGAGGGAAACTTGACAAGATAATAAAAATATGAATTATGTAGAGACAATAAAAAAGAGCAACCCTCAGCAGGTAGCTCTGTCTGCAACTCATCTATTATCTTCCTAATCCATTCTCTCTCATTATGGAGGATAAGACCTCCTGTATTGTCTCAGCATCTAGCTTGCTTAATACAGCATCTAACATGTTATTTGCTCCTAGTGCCTCAGTTACTGCCTCTACTGTTTGTAAATTAAATTGTATCATTCTTGTATCCTCCAATATTATGATTTAAGTTTTCTCTTATTAATTTCCTTGTACAGCTTTCCTTGAGATATCCCTGTAATCCTGATTATGTCCTTTATTGAATGATTACCCTCATCATACAGCTTGAGAGCATCCTGTACCTTCTGGTCATCTAGCTTAGGTCTGCCTAGTTTAACTCCTCTTTGTTTAGCAGAATCAAGACCTTCCTTTGTTCTCTGTACAATTAAGTCTCTTTCAAGCTGAGCAATGACTGCCATCATACCTAGCATAGCTTTACCTGTGGGAGTAGTAGTATCCATGTTTTCCTTTAGTGAGATAAAGACTATCCCTCTGTTTGTCAACTCCTCAATAGTGGAGAGGATGTCTAATGTTTTTCTGCCCAATCTTGAAATGGACTCAACAATAACAGTATCTCCCTCCCTTACAATGTCTAGGAGCTGTTGTAAACCCTGCCTTTGCTTCTTAGTTCCTGTATACTTCTCCTGTATCAGCTTGTCATATCCAACTTTCTCAAGTGCATCTAACTGCCTATGTAGCTCCTGAGCATCTGTTGATACCCTTGCATAAGCTATCCTCAATCTATCCCCTCCTGTACAACCTCAATTCCTTGTATCTAATGTAACATAGAGGTTAATTAATGTAAACCTTTTATGTAATTGTTTTTGTAATAATTTTATGTAATATAAAGAACATTGATGTATCAAGCTTTTCCTTGTCCTGCTGTTAATATAAAGTAAATTACATTTAACTATCAATTAATGTAATACTCAATTTGATTGTATCAGCATTAAAGAAAAAACATAAGCATATTATTGACCATTTGTCAAGTTAAGCATCCCCCCATAGGGGGAGTACCCCTCTAAGGTACTGGGGAGAAGTGCCTCTAAAATACAGCCAATGGAAAATATTTTAATGTAAATAATTACCATAACCATACAATAAAAAAGACCTCTAAGCATTTAACCTAAAGGTTAATATCAAATAAAAAATAATCACTTTCTAACTTCTATAAATAATCTCTCAAATTATCAGCAACTTCTTCAACATCTAAATCTAAATACTGAGTTGTGACAGCTAAATTAGAATGTCCTAGAGCTTTAGAGATTAAAGCAAGGTTTGCTCCTTTGTTTAACAAACTTTTGGCATAACCCCTTCTTAAAGCATGAGGATTGATATTATTAAGTCCAAACTTTTTAGCATATTTATTCAACTGTTTTGAAATGGCATTATTTGTTGATTTAGTATTTAATGATGTTCCCTTATAACTAATGAACAAGTAAGAGTTTTTCTGACCATAATACTCTCTAATTTTATTGTTCTGTTGTATTAATACTTTCAAAAGATGCAATAACTCATCATCAACTGGTAATTTTAAGAGTTTGTGATTCTTTAACACTGTTCCATCCATACAAAGTAGCTTATTGTCAAAGTCAACATGCTTCTCTTGGAGTTGTCCTAGTGTATTAATTCTCACTCCTGTCTTATAAAGTGTTAATACTGCCACAGCATCTCTTAAACCTATATAAGTATTCAAGTCTAAAAGTGACAATAACACCATTACATCATCTTCCTTAGCACCCTTTTTGACCTTTTTATCCACTTTAATATTTATTCCATGCCAAAACTTTGAACTGAACCATCCATTTTTAAAGCACTTGCTTAGGATTGCTTTTAAACATTTTAGCCTTGTCAGTTTAGTCTGATTAGATACCTGCATAGAATCAAGCCATAAATAGATTGTATCTGTAGTTATCTCTTCAAGATATTTAACATTAGTGACTTGTCTGAATTGAGTCATATACCTGATGTAATCAGTTAAAGTTCTTTCCCTGTAGCCACTAACTTTCATTTGCTGAACAATAATATCCATTACACTGTCTAACTCTCTACCTTTTGTTACACTAGGAGTCTTACCCTCCTTAATACTGTTGTTCACCTGTTTAAATGCTGAAAAATCTGCATCAACATCAAAGATACCTTTTCTCTTAGTCATACTGTTTCCTCCATTTAGCTAATTGGAGGCAATAGAAACTTGCAGTAATATTGCAGGCACAAAAAAAGAGATGCTCCCACAGTGTTCTAATCTGTGTTAACATCCCTTATCAGTATCAAACCCTGTCATATCAGGGGTTTATGTAAGATTCAATGGCGTCCCAGGAGAGATTCGAACTCCCGACCGACGGCTTAGAAGGCCGTTGCTCTATCCTGCTGAGCTACTGGGACAAAATAAAAAGCGGGTGATGAGAATCGAACTCACGACATCAGCTTGGAAGGCTGAGGTTTTACCACTAAACTACACCCGCATATTAAAGAATGAAATTTTCAATTCATGAACTTTGTTTCAATCACTTGCGACGCTTATAAATATACAGCATAATCAACTTCAAGTCAACAGTTTCCAATAAAAAAATTATATTTTTTCTTTCATTCGAACAAAACCAAGCCAACCTAGCTTATCGATTGGGAGTTGACTTTTAACTCATTGAAGTATATTGACATTATACATTTTGGCACTAGGTTAAGCAATCATGTATTTAATGTTATGAACCCATTTCGCTTGGCCACCAAACCCTGTTTTTCTTATCATCCTCTCTCTTTACACTTTAGGTACCACTTTTCACTTCATTCTTCCTCTTTTTTTGTTTCCATCTCCCTTTGGATACCACTTTTCACTTCACTCTTCCTCTTTTTTTGTTTCCATCTCCCTTTGGATACCACTTTTCACTTCACTCTTCCTCTTTTTTTGTCACCACCTCCCTTTGGGTACCACTTTTCACTTCACTCTTCCTCTTTTTTTGTCACCATCTCCCTTTGGGTACTACTTTCCTCACTCCCCTCTTCTTTTTCTTATAACCATCTCTCTTTGGGTACCACTTTTACCGATTCCCTTCTTACTTTCTTGCTTCCAAATCTCTCCTTTCCACCAAAAAAGCGCCCCGCGATAAACTCGCTGAACGCCTCTTCTATCTGTTTTCCGTTTAAATCTTATCTTACCCCTTCACTACTCGTTCAAATTGCTCTGATAGCTCTGGATACTCGTCTCCGTCGATTGTATGGAAGGTTACGCGGATATTGGCTTCATCGACTTCACAAATAACATAGGTTTGCGTCCGGGCTGGGCGAAACGGAAGACGAATACTGCCTGGGTTAATATAAACGATCCCATTTTCAGCAAAAGCTGTGGCAATATGAGAATGGCCAAAGCAGACGAGTTCAGCTCCGACTTCTTCCGCCCGATAAGTTAAATTAGTGGCTGTCATTTTGACATTGTAAAGGTGGCCATGTGTAACGTATAGTTTTACTGGTCCTAGCTGTTCTAATACTTCTTCTGGGAAGTCTTCACCATAATCACAATTTCCTCGTACGACAATCATTTCTTTTAAGACAGCGTCAGTTCCTCGCAATTCAGAATCACCGCAGTGGATCATATAATCGACCTCTTCTTTATGTCTGTCGATGATTGGCTTTAATTCACCTTGCCAGCTATGGCTATCACTTAAAATTAAAAATTTCATCCACTTACGCTCCTCTCCTAGTACCCTTTTCAAGCTATCCTTTTAGCAAATGCTGATTTTTCTTTAGCACTTCAATCGCCTTCGCTCGATGACTAATTTTATTTTTTTCAACAGGCTCGAGCTCAGCCATCGTTACCCCTTTTTCAGGCACAAAGAAAATCGGGTCATACCCAAATCCACCGTTACCTTTTGGCTCCTCTGTAATAATTCCTTCACAATCACCTTCAAAAAAGTGCGACTCTCCTGTCGGAAAAGCGAGAGCTAATGTGCAATGGAAACGAGCTGTCCTTTTATCAATTGGAACACCCTTTAGTTCAAGCAAAACTTTTTCAAGATTTGCTTGATCATCTTTTCCTTCTCCAGCATAACGAGCGGAATAAACACCAGGTTCCCCTCCTAAAGCATCAACAATTAAACCAGAGTCATCTGCTAAAACGGGGAGTTGAAATTCTTTTGCAATAACACTTGCTTTTTTCAAAGCATTCTCTTGAAAAGTTTCTCCATCTTCTACAATATCAGGGATTTCAGGATAATCAAGTAAGGTTTTAACTTCGATTCCGTCTTCAGAGAAAATGGAAGCGAGCTCTTTTGCTTTCCCTTGATTCTTAGTTGCAATAATTAATGTTTTCGCCATTTATTTCCCCTCTTTTTCGGCCGCTAAAATAAGCTTGCTAATTTCTTCCCCTAATGCTTCTTTTTGAATGAGGAAAAGCTGTTCAATCCCTTCCTCTGCATAATCTAATAATTGATTAAACTGTTGTCTCGAGAACGTTGCTTCTTCTCCTGTTCCTTGCACTTCCACAAATTGATGAGCTCCTGTCATCACGACATTCATATCCACTTCAGCGGTCGCATCCTCTTCATAACATAGATCTAATAAAACCTCTGATTCAGAATTAACCCCAACCGAAACAGCCGCGAGAAAATCTTTTACCGGCCATGCTTTCAATTTACCATCTTCTTTTAATTTATGAAGTGCTAGGGATAAAGCGATAAACGCACCTGTAATCGAGGCTGTTCTCGTTCCGCCATCTGCCTGAATGACGTCACAATCAATCCATAATGTTCGTTCTCCTAACTTTCCAAGGTCAATAACTGAACGTAAGGCTCGTCCAATGAGACGCTGAATTTCCATCGTCCGCCCTGTTACTTTCCCTTTTGTTGATTCCCGCATATTTCGCTGTTCTGTCGCTCTCGGCAACATCGAATACTCTGCCGTAATCCACCCTTTACCTTGTCCCCTCATAAATGGTGGAACCCGGTCTTCAATACTCGCTGTGCAAATGACCTTTGTTTGTCCCATTGATATAAGTACAGACCCTTCTGCATGCATCGTATAGTTTAATTCCAACTTTACAGGTCTAATTTGATTTGATTTTCTTTCATCCGTTCTCATCATGCCCTCCTTGAGTCGGTTTACTTGTTGAACCCTAAACAACCTACTGTTACTTTCATTAAAAAGGGAAAAAGAGGTAGCATCTGCTCCTCTTTATCTTTTTCCTATATCATTATAAAGAATTTTAGCTTTAACAGCAATTTGTTCATGATTTTATTTCCAATAGATAAATCTTAGTATTTACCTGTATTGATATCTTTAGGCCTAGTTAACGTTTCAACAACTTCACCAGATTCCATCATGACTTCCTCATTGCCTTCTACTAATAGTGCTACTTCCTCGACTCCTTCTTGTTCCGTTAATGTTAAGGCAAGCATGTTCAGGGCCGTTTCAGAAACAGTCGTTGTTTCGATCCCCGTTAAAAGCTCCTCACTAAAATTTAAGGTCACAACCCCATCCTGAAAAATGGGTTCATCCAATAATGTCGCACCACGGATATCGGATAATAAGCGATAACTCGTATTTGGAAGTGGCCCTGATAACAGTTCCTCCACGGCCACTTGATATGGATTATCCAAACCACTCGCGACACTTCTCGTCACAGGAACATAGTAAGTATATTCTCCATTATCACCTAAAAAATAAAGGGTCACACTTTCTGAATTCACGAGATTAACAAGACCCGCTGTTTCCAAATTGATACCATCTTTACGACTGACCCCTTCTCCAATTGGAGTATTTTGGTGTGGCATCACTTTTTGCTCGTAGCCATTAATTTGGATTTTGACACTTTCAACCGTTTCAAATTGGGTCAAGGTCCACGTAATCGCCTCAACAATTTCTCGTTCCATCTTCGGATCATATTCTCTAAATTCTTCTGAGAAATTTGCTGTCGCTACCCCGTCTTTTAAGTTGACATTCATTTCAGTCCCAGGAGGTAGTACCGCTTTAAAACCACTTGGCAACAATTCCGTTACCGGTCCACCTTCAACTAAATATTCAAGCGATTGCTGAAGAACTTCAATGTTTTTTGGCACCATAATCGTTTGTGGCACAACTAGTCCGTTTTGATCAAATAAATAAACTTCTCGCTCAACCAAATCAGCTACCGCTTCATCAACACCATCTTCTTCTGTTGCTTCGCCATCCTTCTCTTCATTTTGCTCCTCTTCTTCATCCGATCCATCGATATCGTCTTCATCTAAATCTAGTTCGTCCTCATCTTCTACATATTGGACTGGCGGAGCATCCATATCATTCATCGCATCATCTGATCCCGAAGAACAAGCTGTAGCTGTTAACGCCACAAATAAAAGCACAGGGACCCCTCTACGTAACATTTTGCGCATTGTTTTCCCTCCTTAGGTAGTTTGTACTTTTATGTATACGAGCTTATTTCCAGAATAGACCTACCTATGCAAATCTTTTTTAATTCTCAACGAAAAAATGAATAAGGGTTGTTTCTCAAATGTTAGAAAACCTGAAAAAATAGCTAAAGTTATTAAATTGCTTTGGGAATCATTGCTGCTCTTTGATTCCCTTTGCGGCTCTTATTCGATTGCTTTCTGCTTCATTGACTCTCTTTGATTCCCTTTGCTGCTGTCATTCATATGCTTTTGACCTCATTCACCTTCATTGATTCCTTTCCCCACTCTTGTTCACATTCTTTCGACTTCATTCGCCTCTTTTGAATCGTCTATTGCTCGTCAAAACCGCACAAAAAAAACTGCTAAAAAATTCAGCAGTTCCAATTCCTTTTCGCTCTATTTAATCTATGAGTTGCATATGCTCCACACATTCTACATTCATTTCAAGCCACTGATCCGCAAGAAGCTTAAATTGGGCAGCCTCTCCTGTTGTGTAAAAACGATGTTTAGGGACCCGTTTCCCTGTATAGAGCAAGCCTTGATAATATAATAAACTACTTACTTCACGGGCCGTTTCTTCGCCTGATGAAATTAATCGCACCTCTTGACCAACCGCTTCTTGAATCGGTTCTTTTAATAGAGGATAATGAGTGCAGCCTAAAATGAGCGTATCAAATTTTTTCCCTTTTAAGGTACTTAACGTACGGTTCACAACCTCAGTTGCTGTCTCTCCTCTAAAAATCCCACTTTCAACTAAAGGAACAAACGCTGGACAGGCTAAACTTTCAATTTCAATTTGACTATTAATCGCCATTAATTCTTTTTCATATGCCTGGCTTTTAATCGTTCCCTCTGTACCAATAATCGCTACATGATCATTTTGAGTTACTTTTAAGGCACTGACCGCACCTGGATGAACGACCCCAATTGTCGGGATCGTTAATGTTTCACTCACTTCTTTTAATACAACCGCCGCTGCCGTATTACATGCAATTACGAGCATTTTAATTCCTTCATCGACAAGACGATTGATCATTTGCCATGTAAACTCACGCACTTCTTCAGGGGTTCTAGGTCCATATGGACATCTTGCCGAATCGCCTATATAAATAATTTCTTCCTTTGGCAGCTGTCTTAATAATTCCTTTGCTACCGTTAAACCACCTAAGCCGGAGTCAATGACACCAATCGGTTTATTCAATCTACTTCCCTCAATTTCTAAGATTCTCTTTGTTGCTATTGTTTTACTCTTGAACGTTTCATTTCTTCATAAAGGCCTCGTAAATTCTTTTCAAATGAATCAACATCCTCTGACGAAAAATTATGAAGAATTTCTTTTAAATAATCCTGTCTTTGTACAATCACTTCATCAATAATTTCTTTGCCTTTATTTAATAAATGAATCCGTACGACTCGACGGTCACTTTGATCACGCACTCTTTCAACCAACTTATTCTTTTCCATTCGATCAATTAAGTCGGTCGTAGTACTGAAGGCTAAATACATTCTTCCAGATAAATCACCAATCGTCATATCTCCCTTTTCACTTAACCATTGTAAGGCGATAAATTGTGGTGGCGTAATTGGAAATTGAGTAAGAATCTCCCGTCCTTTTTGTTTAATCATTTGTGCTACCATTCGTAAAGAACGTTCAATCTCTATAACCTGCTGCTCCTCCAAATACTGCACCTCCCTATTATTGTGTATAAACGAATTTCGACCTTATTCTACTTTTATTTTCCCTTTTTTCTACTAAAAGATCAAGATCAAAAGAAAACTCGTCAACTAACTGCCTAGAATAGAGCACCGCTAAGGGAAGGAAGTCTTTCCTATTACACTCCACTATCCACTTTCATTCCAATACATATAATGAAAGCCGGTAACATTTTACGAATAAAATGTTACCGGCTGCTTTTCATATCAGAGGAGGGGTTTGTCCCATCCATCTAGTAATTATGGTAAAAATCGAGTTCTTACCTCTTGTTCTATTTCTTCAGATGTATCAAAAGCTAATAAACTTGTTACCCATTCTGCAGTTTCTTGTTTAGACAACTGAAGCAACTGATTTCGAGCAGGTAAAATAGATGTCGCACTCATACTAAATTCATCAAGACCAAGTCCTAATAAAATTGGAATCGCGACTTCATCACCAGCCATTTCTCCACACATGCCAACCCACTTGCCTTCTTGATGAGCAACATCGATAACATTTTTAATTAAACGAATAATGGCAGGATGGTATGGTTGATATAAATAGGAGACACGTTCATTCATTCGATCAGCCGCTAATGTATATTGAATTAAGTCATTAGTTCCAATACTAAAGAAATCAACTTCTTTTACAAAACGATCTGCTGCTGCTGCCGTTGATGGAATTTCAACCATAATGCCAATTTCAATTGAATCCGAAACTTCAATTCCTTCAGTGATAAGCTTGTCCTTTTCTTCTTGAAGGATCACTTTCGCTTGTCTTAATTCTTCCATAGCTGCGATCATCGGAAACATAATTTTTAAATTTCCAAATGAACTAGCACGTAATAGGGCTCTTAATTGAACTCTAAACATATCAGGCATCTCTAAACAAAGACGGACAGCACGCAAGCCTAAAAATGGGTTCATTTCTTCCGGTAAATCTAAATATGGAAGCTCTTTATCCCCACCAATATCTAACGTCCGAATGACAACGGGTTTTCCTTCCATCTTCTCAAGAACTGTTTTGTATGCTTCATACTGTTCTTCTTCAGATGGTAATTCATCACGACCCATATAAAGAAATTCGGTACGGAAAAGCCCAACACCTTCCGCTCCGTTTTTAATAACCCCTTCTAAATCATTGGTTGTCCCGATATTGGCTGCAAGTTCAACATGGGCTCCATCAGAAGTTAACGTTTTTTCATTGACGAGCTTTTTCCATTCTTCTTTTTCTTTCAAGAAGGAAGCTCTTTTTTCTTCATATTGTTTGATTTCCTGAGCAGTCGGGTTCAAAATGACCGTTCCATCCAATCCATCTACAATAATCGTCATTCCATTTTCGATTTGTTCGGTAATTTTTTTTGTACCAACAACCGCCGGGATTTCTAGCGAACGAGACATAATCGCAGAGTGCGATGTACGACCACCGATATTAGTAGCAAATCCTTTTACATATTCAGGATTAATTTGGGCTGTATCGGATGGAGTCAAATCATGAGCAATGACAATTGTTTCTTCCGTTATCGTTGCAAGTGAAGTTGCTTCAAAACCAAATAAATGGCTAAGCACGCGTGTTTTGACATCATAAATATCAGCCGCACGCTCTTTCATATATTCATTATCCATATTTTCAAACATCGTTATGAACATCGTCGCCACTTCATTTAATGCAAAACCAGCGTTGTATTGTTCTGTTCGAATTTTATCCTTAACCGCATCGACTAATTCTGGATCGGCTAAAACTAATAGGTGTGCAGCAAAAATTTCTGCTTTGTCTGCCCCCATTTTTTCTTCTGTCTCATCTTTAATTTTAGAAAGCTCTTGCTTTGAGATAGCAAGAGCTTCATCAAATCGTTGTACCTCGTCTTCAACGCTTTCTACCTTAGATGCCACAATATCAAACGTTGGTTCCTCATGTAAAAAAGCCTTTGCTATCGCAACACCTTGTGCGGCAGCCACTCCTTGTAAGACGGTGGAACTACTCATTACTCTCCAAGACCCTCCTTGATAATTGCCTCTAATCCATTAAGTGCATCTTGGGCATCTGATCCTTCAGCTTTAATTGTCACTTCTGCACCTTTTCCTACACCTAGAGACATTACGCCCATAATCGATTTTAAGTTTACTGATTTCCCTTTATATTCTAGGGTAATATCTGATGAATATTGACCTGCTTTGTTTACTAATTGTGTTGCGGGACGTGCGTGAATTCCTGTTTCTGCTGTAATTTTGAATGTTTTTTCTGCCATTTGACATCAACCTCTCTTTTTTAAGTTCATATAACACCGATGAAGGTTTCATCGATACTTATCATTACAAGGACTACAGATTTTATTATGGATAAAAAGGTCAGAGCTTGTTTATAAGTTGAGCTAATATCCAAAGAAGCTTCTCCTAATACAGTACCCTATATGCACCATATCTACACATCTCAAACTACGTCTAAAGTCATCTATAATTATAAAGAAGTGTTATCATATTTATCCATAAAAACACAAATCATGCTTTTAAAAGTTGTTAAAAAACCTGCCAATCCAAGTAAAGTATATCACGGTTATTTATGAACTCCAATATGTATATACAAGATTTTTTTTCATCTCTGCATTATATTATCTAAAGCATCACTAGCCGTCAAGAATAAAGGTCCTCGTCTTAGATGGTGTTTTTTTCCAAATAGTATACCTAACCGCTCTATAGGTTATCCCCCTTTTTGAAAACTTTTCTAAAACAGTAGCACACGTCTTTTCACTTTCACATATACTATGATGACTAAAACCCTTCAACTATGGGAGTTGAGTAACCCACATTCGCTCTTAGCCCGAGCAAGAAGGAGTGAACTCATGAAAGGAGCAGAATTTGGACCTAAACCTTTACTTACAAAAAGGGAGCGAGAAGTATTTGAATTGCTCGTTCAGGACAAAACTACTAAGGAAATTGCACAACAACTTTTCATAAGTGAAAAGACGGTACGAAACCATATTTCGAATACAATGCAAAAGTTGGGGGTTAAGGGGCGCTCTCAAGCAGTTATTGAACTAATAAGACTAGGTGAACTTCAAATTTAGAGACTCAGTTTTTTAATTGAGGATAAATTGTTGTATGCCTAAGATAAAAGAGCCGACCTGTGTCTTCACACAAGTCGGCCCTTCTATTTATCTCGTATTATCGGATTATCCAAAGAAGTTTTTGAATGATTGTAAAGTAGTAGAACGATTCAATGCCGCAATCGAAGTTGTTAACGGAATTCCTTTTGGACAAGCTTGAACACAGTTTTGTGAATTCCCACAATTCGCAAGTCCACCCTCGCCCATTAGTTCTTCTAAACGCTCAGCTGCGTTCATTTCCCCCGTTGGATGTGCGTTAAACAAACGTACTTGAGAAAGTGGAGCAGGTCCGATAAAATCAGATTTACTGTTCACATTTGGACATGCTTCTAAACAAACACCACAAGTCATACATTTTGATAATTCATAAGCCCATTGACGTTTTGATTCAGCCATACGAGGTCCTGGTCCTAAATCATAGGTTCCATCAATCGGAATCCATGCTTTTACCTTTTTAAGTGAATCAAACATACGAGAGCGATCAACCATTAAGTCCCGAACAACAGGGAAAGTTTTCATCGGTTCTAGAGTAATCGGTTGTGTTAATTGATCAACTAAAGCTGTACATGATTGACGTGGCTTTCCGTTAATCACCATGGAACATGCTCCACATACCTCTTCTAAACAGTTCATATCCCACGCCACCGGAGTTGTTTGTTCCCCTTTAGAGTTAACCGGGTTACGACGAATTTCCATTAAAGCGGAGATAACATTCATATTCGGGCGATAGTCTAAGATAAACTCCTCTTCATATGGAGCACTATTTTGATCGTCTTGACGGACAATTTTAAACGTTACTTGTTTTTCACTCATGATTTAGCAGCTCCTTGTTTCTTTTGCGAATAATCACGTTTACGAGGCTTGATTAAAGAAGTATCGACTTCTTCATACTCAAAATCTGGTGCCTTCGTTGTTGGATTAAATGTCGCTTTAGTTGTTTTTAAGAACTCTTCATCATTACGCTCTGGGAAGTCTGGTTTGTAATGAGCTCCACGACTTTCATTACGGTTATAAGCACCTAATGTAATAACACGTGCTAAGTTAAGCATTCCTTCTAGTTGACGAGTGAACGATGCCCCTTGGTTGCTCCATCTTGCCGTATCGTTAATGTTAATATTTTGGTAACGTTCCATTAACTCTTGGATTTTCTCGTCTGTTTTTAATAATTTATCATTGTAACGGACAACCGTAACATTATCTGTCATCCACTCACCAAGTTCCTTGTGAAGACTGTACGCATTTTCTGTTCCGTCCATTTTCAAGATGCTGTCAAATTTGTCTTGTTCTTTTTTCAATTCACGTTCAAAGACACTTGAGGCAACTGAATCTGTTGTTTTTTCTAAGCCATTGATGTAGTCAATCGCATTAGGTCCAGCAACCATACCACCATAAATCGCAGATAAAAGAGAATTGGCCCCTAAACGGTTCCCGCCATGCTGTGAGTAATCACACTCACCAGCTGCAAATAAACCAGGGATGTTGGTCATTTGGTTATAATCAATCCACATTCCACCCATTGAATAGTGAACAGCAGGGAAAATTTTCATTGGAACTTTACGAGGATCATCCCCCATGAATTTTTCATAGATTTCGATGATTCCACCTAATTTAATATCGAGTTCTTTCGGATCCTTGTGAGATAAATCAAGGTATACCATGTTCTCTCCATTAATCCCAAGCTTATCGTCGACACATACAGAGAAAATCTCACGTGTTGCGATATCACGAGGTACGAGGTTTCCATAAGCTGGATACTTCTCTTCTAAGAAATACCATGGTTTACCATCTTTATATGTCCAGACTCGTCCACCTTCACCACGAGCCGATTCACTCATAAGACGCAATTTATCATCACCAGGAATCGCTGTTGGGTGAATTTGAATGAACTCACCATTTGCATAGGCAACACCTTGCTCATACAATTTAGCAGCCGCGTAACCTGTATTAATAACTGAGTTTGTCGATTTACCAAAAATAATTCCAGGACCACCCGTTGCCATAATAACAGCGTCTCCAGCAAAATGACGGATTTCAGATGTGTGAAGATTTTGAGCTGTAATCCCACGACAGGTTCCTTCATCATCAACGATCGCAGAAGTGAATTCCCAACCTTCGTATTTCGTTACAATCCCACTCGCCTCATAGCGACGCACTTGTTCATCTAATGCGTAAAGAAGCTGTTGACCAGTCGTTGCCCCAGCAAATGCTGTACGGTGATGTTGAGTACCACCGAAACGACGGAAGTCAAGTAAACCTTCTGGCGTACGATTAAACATTACACCCATACGATCCATTAAATGAATGATTCCAGGAGCTGCCTCTGTCATCGCTTTAACAGGTGGTTGGTTTGCTAAAAAGTCTCCACCATAAACTGTATCATCAAAGTGTTCCCAAGGTGAGTCTCCTTCACCCTTTGTATTTACCGCACCATTGATTCCTCCCTGCGCACAGACAGAGTGAGAACGTTTCACAGGTACAAGGGAAAATAGATCTACAGGTACACCTTTTTCTGCTGCTTTAATTGCTGCCATAAGACCGGCTAGTCCACCGCCGACAACAATAATTCTGCCTTTACTCATCTATACCCTCTCCTTAAATGTTTGCTAATTCTGGATTAATAAATGCTAAGATGGCACGAATACCAACGAATGTTAATGCAAAGAAGATAGCCATCGTCACGTATGTAGCAATTCGCTGTGAACGTGGTGTAACGGTAATTCCCCAGGAAACTAAGAATGACCAAATTCCGTTAGCTAAGTGGAATGTTGCTGAAACGACACCAAGAATATAAAATGCAAGCATAAATGGTGAGCTTAAAATGTCAGCCATCATATCGTAGTTTACTTCTACTCCAAGTGCTGCTTGGAAACGCGTTTCGTATACATGCCAAGCAATAAAGATTAATAAAAATACACCCGTAAATCGTTGGAGCATAAACATCCAGTTTCTAAATGTGCTATAACGTTGAACATTGTTTTTTGCTGTAAACGCAATATAGATTCCATAAATTCCATGATAAAGAATTGGAATAAAGATAATAAAAAGTTCTAGTGCGTATCTAAACGGTAAGCTCTCCATAAAATGTGATGCTTGGTTAAATGCACTTGCACCACGCGTAGCGAAATGATTGACAACTAAATGCTGCACTAGGAAAATCCCAATTGGAATAACCCCTAACAAGGAGTGCAGCCGACGATTAAAATATTCTTGATTTCCAGCCATACCTTTTCCCCCCACATAAATTAATGTTTCCTATCCTGCTTGTCTTTTGGTTCCATCTACACTTTTTCTCGTATAAATATGTACCTCCCTAAAACATACAGCATGCCATCACATTTTTTGCTTTCATGAATCTTTTAGTAAGATTCTGTGAATAAAATCCGACAAATTTATTGTACTCCCATCAGATCATGTCGTCAAGAAAACGTATACATACTTTTTGTATTATTTTATAGGAAATCTCCATAACTAATTTATCAGATTATTCGGCAGTTTGAAAGCGTTAAATAGCATTTTTATAAATAACTTCCGCTTTTTATTGGATTTATTTTAACAATGGAATTTATCTCATTTTTTTGAATTTAACTCTCTGCCCACTCTTTCTAATTCGAAATTATTTTTCTGATTTTTTATCTAATTACTCAACTTTCGCAGAGTATGATTGACTCTTAATCGTTGATAGAGATTGACTTTAGGGCGATACCATACTCAAATTGACTTTACATGATCGGTTCAATCGTTGACAGTCTGAACACATCTCTTCGTAGGCTGTTGAAGGAATCTGTTCACTAAAATGAAGCGCTTCGGCTGTCGCTACCAAAACCATACTCCGCGTCCTGCGGGAACCTGGCGAGCCTCCTCGGCAAGCCTTGCGGGGTCTCGCTCCACGGTTTATTCCCGCGGGAGTCTCCGTATGGTTTTGTCCGCTAAGTGTCGTGGAGATGCTTGATGATATGGCCATTCTCAATCAGCTATTTCTAACTCAGAAGAACCTTCTTCTTCACTTTGTTGGTTATGGAACTAAATAGGGAGTTGCCACCTATTCTTTTCCTAAGTCTGCAGCAATGAAAAGACATGATTCCAATCGAAACCAGCTCGATCATCTAGCTAACGTACGTTGAAATCATGACTGTTTTTTTATTCAAGGAGAAAACCGAACCTAGATTCGATTCCATTATCTAGCGGACAAACAGACACGGAGACTCCCGCAGGAATAAACCGTCCAATGAGACCCCGCAAGCGTGCTGAGGAGGCTCATGAGGTTCCTGCAGGACGCGGAGTGTCTGTTTGGGAGCGACCGCCGGAGGGCCTATTATTTTTTTCTTGATGCGAAAGTTGAGTAATTATTCTAAATTTTCCAAGTGCATGAACCTACACTAAATAAGCTTAAATGATACCTAATTTTATTGCCCTAAAACGCTTAACTGCCGTTTCAAAGACGCCCTTCATGTTGGTTGACGATTTTACATAATTTGACGTCATCCGATCTAGAGATAATTCTCCTCATTCTATGTATAATAAGAAACGGAGAGGGTGGTTTGATGGAACAAGAATCAACAAATGAATCAACTTTATTTGATTACGATTTAATCAGAAATGACTTGCTGCACGAACTTTTAGGGACCGAGCATGATCAAATTCTCTATTGGGGAGGAAAGTCATTAGCGCGAAAACATGTCTTACATACTATAGATGAAATCATTCATTTTTTTGAAAAAGCAGGTTGGGGCACTTTAGAAATTCAAAAAAATAAGGCCCAAGCAAAAATATTGGAGTTACACGGTCCTTGGATGGGTAAAAAGGATCCTCGTTGCTATCAACTTGAAGCAGGCTTTTTAGCCCAACAAATTGAACAAATGCAGCAACAAATAACGGAAGCCACATATGAAAAGAAACGAAAACAAGTGACATTCCAAATTCATTCTGATAAATATGATCGCACCGAGCTTGATTAATGTAAAAAAACAGACCACTGTGAGGACTACCATTCTCATTCAGTGGTCATTCTTTTTATACTGCCGGTTCAACTAATTCTTCTGCTAATTTAAATGCTTCATGTAACGCTTCAACAGCTAAAACCATATCATCTTCTGAAACGACGGTTGATACTTTAATTTCGGACGTACTGACCATTTTTATCGCAATTCCTTCTTCTGCTAATACATCAAACATTTGTGCCGCTACTCCAGGATTAGATACCATACCTGAGCCGACAATTGAAACTTTTGCCAATCCTGTTTCATACTGAACATTCTCATATTTTAAGTCATTTTGAGCCTTCTCTAACGCGACTAACGTATCTTTTAATGTCGATTGAGTGACTGTAAAGGAAATCGTCACATGCTCGGCATCCGTTTCATTTTGAACAATAATGTCAACATTAATAAAATGCCTTGATAACGTGCTAAATAATTTAGCTAATGTATTCATCTCATTTGGTAAACCTGCTACCGTTACTTTAGTTACATCATTTTCAAAAGCAATTCCTCTTACAATCAACCCTTTTTCCATCGATACTTCCTCCTCAATCAAAGTTCCTTCCTCTTCCACCATACTTGATGCTACCAGTAAAGCCACATCATAGTTTTTAGCAAATTCAACCGCCCTCGGATGTAACACTCCGGCCCCGAGCTGAGCCATTTCAAGCATTTCATCATAGGAAATAGAATGAAGCTTCCTTGCTGTCTTCACATAACGTGGATCCGTTGTATATACACCTGTAACATCCGTATAGATTTCACAACGTTCTGCATCTAATGCAGCAGCTAGAGCCACGGCGGTCGTATCGGAGCCACCTCTGCCAAGGGTAGTAATTTGTGCATCTTCGGAGAGGCCTTGGAAGCCAGCGACAATGACCACTTTCCCCAGTCTTAATTCAGCTTCCATTCTCACTGTGTCAATATGAGCAATTTGAGCATTTCCATGATGGCTATCGGTTTGAATTCCAGCCTGCCAACCAGTAAAGGAAATCGCCTCTAGCCCTCTTTGCTGTAACGCCATCGTCAACAAGGAGATCGTGACTTGCTCCCCTGTTGATAACAGCATATCCATTTCTCTTTTGGTTGGGTTATCCGTTAATTCGTTTGCTAATTGTAAAAGTTGATCCGTTGACTTCCCCATTGCTGAGACAACGACAACAAGTTCTTCCCCTTTTCTTTGGGCTTGCTCAATTCTTTTAGCCACATGTTGAATTCTCTCTACGGTTCCAACGGATGTGCCTCCATATTTTTGTACGATTCTCGCCAAATTCATTCATCCTCTCTCTTTTCACACGAAAAAGGCTTTGTTGGACGGACAATAAAAAAAGCAACTTAAAGGAAAATACCTTCACGTTGCTTGTCATACATAGCCGTACCACACTGCTCCCTTTATCCACGTGAGATAGTTCTCCACATAACCTTGGGTTTAGTTATGTGACAGCCTTATGCCTCTTAAACATAAGTCCAGCATAAAAGAAAATGAGTTCCTTTTACACTTCGGCGAATTCCCCTTTTAAGTCTCTTCCTCAGACCTCATTGTCCTCCGAAACTCTACTATTGGTTTTCGCGCCTCTACCATCACTCCTTAATAAAGAAGTATGGCTTATTTAATTAGTTAAAAGTGTAGCAAATTTCTATCGCTTTAGCAAGGTCAAAATTTAGCTTTCTTTTGAATTTTCTTTTTCATGTAAAGCTTGATAAATACTTTCGGCGACACCTTGTGGAATTCCACTTAATGCTAACTCCTCCACTGTTGCTTCCTTCATTTTTTTGAGTGATCCAAAATGTTTTAAAAGCTTGTTTTTTCGTTTCTCACCAACTCCAGGAATATCATCTAGCACGGATTGAAAAAACGATTTCGAACGGGTTTGGCGATGGAAACTTAAAGCAAAACGATGAACTTCATCTTGAATTCGTTGCAAAAGGTAAAATTCATGACTATCTCTTTTTAATGGCACAATTGTTGGAGGATCGCCGATTAGCAATTGGGAAGTACGATGCTTTTCATCCTTCGCAAGCCCACATACAGGAATAGTCAAATTAAGCTCATTTTCCAATACATCTTGAGCGGCTGCAATATGACCTCGTCCTCCATCAATGACAATCAAATCAGGAAACGGAAGCTTTTCACGGAGCAAGCGTAAATACCTTCTCCTCACGACTTCACGCATAGAAGCATAATCATCTGGTCCAACAACGGTTTTGATTTTATATTTGCGATAATCTTTCCGACTCGGTTTCCCATCAACAAATGACACCATCGCTGAAACGGGATCTGTTCCTTGAATATTGGAATTATCAAAGGCTTCAATTCGATACGGAGGTTTAATTTGTAACGCTTGTCCTAAACGTTCCACTGCTTTAACGGTACGTTCCTCATCACGCTCAATTAAAGCAAACTTATCTTTTAAAGAAGCTTTTGCATTTTCACTTGCTAGTTCAAGTAAGTCTTTCTTTTTCCTTTTTTCGGTACACTCACTCTCACTTCTAAAAAAGTCTCAAGAAGCTCTGCATCAATAATATCAGGTACAAGAATCTCCTTTGGTTTAATATGCTCTTTTTTACTATAAAACTGTGCAATGAATGTCAGAATATCTTCTGGTGCGTCTTTATAGAAGGGGAAAATCGAGACATCACGTTCAATCAACTTCCCTTGACGTACGAAGAAAACTTGAACACACATCCAACCTTTATCATAGGAAAAGCCAAACACATCACGATCAACGCGGTCATTGATCGTCATTTTTTGTTTCTCCATTACCGTTTCCATATAAGCAAGTGTATCGCGTAACTCCTTCGCCCGTTCAAAGTTTAATTCTTCTGAAGCCTGCATCATCTTCTCCGTAATTTGTTGTTTTACTTCATCATGACCAGAACGAAGGAATTTAGTAATATTTTGGACGAGCTCTTGGTTCGTTTCTTTTGCTACATCGTACACACAAGGTGCTAAACACTGACCAATATGATAATAAAGGCAGACTTTATCAGGTAACGTCCGACATTTTCTTAACGGGTACAAACGATCAAGCATTTTTTTTGTTTCATTAGCAGCTCCTGCATTCGGATAAGGGCCAAAATATTTCCCCCCATCCTTTTTAACTTGCCGTGTAGTAATAAGACGAGGATGCTCCTCATTTGTAATTTTTAAATAGGGATAAGATTTATCATCCTTCAGCATGACATTGTATTTAGGATCATGCTTTTTAATTAAATTCAATTCTAAAATCAAGGCCTCAATGTTTGATGAGGTCACAATATATTCAAAATCAGTAATCTCACTAACAAGCCGCTGTGTTTTTCCATCATGCGAACCAGTAAAATAAGATCGAACTCGATTTTTGAGCACTTTTGCTTTACCAACATAAATGATCGTCCCTTGCTCGTCTTTCATCAGATAACAGCCAGGCTGATCAGGTAGAATTGCTAGCTTCTCTTTTAATTGGCTCATATCCTTCTCCCACTTTCTAATGACTATTCCTTTTAGTTTACCATGTCTTTCAAGGATTTGCTTTGATTTGAGAATGGGACAATTGAACTTATAAACAGCAAAAAACCCCACATCAAAAAATGCGGGGCTAACAACACCTTTTGATTATAGGTGCTTGTTGATTAACTCTGCTAGAGCTTCTTTTGGTTGGAAACCAACTGTTTGGTCTACTACTTCACCGTCTTTAAATACGAGTAAAGTTGGGATGCTCATGACGCTATACTTACCAGCTGTTTCTTGGTTTTCATCCACATCTAATTTCACAATTTTTGCTGTATCGCCGATTTCAGCATCTAATTCTTCAAGTACTGGTGCAATCATTTTACAAGGTCCACACCATGGTGCCCAGAAATCCACTAAAACGACACCTTCACTTGTTTCATTTGCAAACGTTTGATCCGTTACATTAACAATAGCCATTTTATATAGCCTCCTTCATTTCAAAACAAATTCTTTTTACATGATGATTATAACATTAACAATTAGCATGTGGCGAATGAGATGCTTACTTTTTTATTTTAACCTTTCTCTCCACAAATTATGTTACCTTTTGCTTCCCTTACCGAGTTAATATCTCTTTAAATGCTTTTGTTAACAAAGGCACAACTTCAAATAAATCTCCAACGATTCCATAATCAGCTATTTCAAAAATAGGGGCATCAGGATCTTTATTGATGGCAACGATTGTTTTAGACTGCGACATGCCGGCTAAATGTTGAATCGCTCCAGAAATTCCGACCGCAAAATAAATCGTTGGTGTTACAATCTTTCCTGTTTGACCAATTTGTAAGCCGTAATCGCAATAACCAGCATCACAAGCAGCACGAGAAGCTCCAACTGCTCCTCCTAAAAGGGTAGCGAGCTCTTTTAAGGGGGCAAAACCCTCGACACTTTTTACCCCTCTTCCTCCCGCGACGACAATTTTTGCTGCACTTAAATCTACTTGTCCGCTCATCTTTTCTGCTGTCTCTTTCACAACCGTGCGTAGTTCTTTTATATCCACTTTTAGATCAACAATATTCGTACACCTATTTTTTTTCAGCGGTTGATGTTGTTTGATAAAATTATTCGGTCGAATTGTTAAAAAGGAAGGCATAGTGGAGACACTCTTTTTTTCAAATGCTTTTCCAGAATAAATCGGTCGTATAAATAGCGTCTGCTGTTCATCTTGTTCAAACGAGGTAATATCAGATATAAGTCCTGCACCGAGTTTCATCGCAACACGCGGTGACAAATCTTTTCCGAGTGCCGTATGCCCCATAATCACTGTACAAGGCTTCTCCACCTCAATAATTTGTAACAGTGCTTGGCGATACGCGTCAGTAGTATATTCCTTTAAATGAGGATGAGACACATGAACAACTTTCGTGGCTCCATGTTCAAATAGCTCTTTTGATAAACCGCTTACATCGGAACCTAAAAGGGCAGCCGTTACTTCTCCTCCTTGCTTCATTAATTGATTAGCAAACGCTAAAGCCTCAAAACTCACTTCACGTATCGTTCCATTTCTTACCTCTACAAGAACTAATGGCTTATTAACCATAAAAAGCCCCCCCTAAACCTGCTTCACCATATTACCTATCCATTTCACTAACTGTCTAACTTGGTCTTCCGTTTTCCCTTCTAACACCTTTCCTTTTCCCCTTGGTGTTAGCGTATATTGGAGATGTGTTTTCGTTCTTGCTTCCACCACTTCTACATCTAATGACAAGTCATCAAGTGTAACTTCTTCAATCACTTTCTTTTTTGCCTTCATAATTCCCGGTAAGGTTGGGTATTTTGGTTCATTCAATCCTTGTTGAGCTGTGACTAAAATAGGCAATTCACTCACCAACGTGACTTCATCCCCTTCCACATCTCGAACGACAGTTACCATCCCTTTATCTATCGTTAGCGCTATAATAGCCGTAGCTTGGTGGAGACCTAATTGTTCCGCTAACCTTGGTCCAACCTGCCCAGTTCCTTGGTCAACTGTCATATTGCCACCTATAATTAAATCTGCTTTTTTATCTGCTAAATAAGCAGCTAATAAAGTCGCTGTAGAATGAGCATCCACTTCTACTATTTCTTCTGCCCTTATAAGAACAGCATGATCGGCTCCCATCGCTAAAGCGGTCCTTAGTTGTGTTTTGCACCCCTCTTGACCTACCGTGACGACAGTAACCTCCCCACCGTGTTTACCTTTTTGTATTAAAGCTTCCTCAATCGCATATTCATCATATGGGTTCATGATCATTTTCCCTTCATCATATACAACCTTTCCATCTACAGCTTGAACCCTTTCCTCCGTATCAAAAGTTGATTTTAATAAAACGAAAATTCTCATGATTATCCCCCTATTGACATACCGTCTTATTTATGAATATTCAGTTATTTATCATTTATGAATCTACTTTATAAGTTAAGAAAACTCAGCCATTAACAAATGAAAGTCGGGGCAAAGACGCGAGTTGCACTTATCCATATATCTATCCATTTCTCCTTCCTAGCTCAGCCTCACATAGAGACAACAAATTAATTTTCATAAAAAGAAACAGGAAGATCACGCCTCCCTGTTTGCCTCAACTTTCTCTTTCTCCATTTTGTTCTGTTCTTCTTCAATAAGTACGCGACGAAGAACTTTACCAATCAAAGTCTTCGGTAACTCATCTCTAAACTCATAAATACGAGGAACCTTGTAAGCGGCAAGATGTTTTCGACAATGTTCATCTAATTCCTTCTCGGTTGGATTATACCCGTCCTTTTTAACGACAAACGCCTTCACCGTTTCGCCACGGTACTCATCCGCCACACCGATAATCGCCACATCTCCTACTGCCTCGTGTTCAAATAAGACCTCTTCAATTTCACGTGGATAAATATTAAAACCACCAGCAATAATCATATCCTTTTTCCGATCAACGATATAAAAGAATCCTTCTTCATCCATATAACCCATATCCCCAGTTAAAAGCCAATCACCTAAGAATGTCTTTTCAGTTTCTACAGGATGATTCCAATACCCTTTCATCACTTGTGGACCTCGTACGGCGACTTCCCCGACTTCCTTTACATCTGCTTGCTCCCCATCAGGTTTAATAATCGCTACCTCTGTATCAGGCCAAGGCACCCCAATACTTCCACTTTTTCTCTTACCCCAAATAAGATTGGCTAATGCAACAGGTGCTGTTTCGGTCAATCCATAGCCTTCAACTAATTTTCCACCGGTTACTTTTTCAAATTTTTCTTGTGTATCAAGTGGTAAGGCTGCGGCTCCACTTATACAAGCCTTTATCGATGATAAATCATAGTTATCTTTTGTTGGATCAAGCAAAATAGCTCGGTACATAGTAGGAGCCCCTGGGAAGAGGGTGACCTTTTGTTTATCAATTGTTTTTAAAACATCCTTGACATTAAACCTTGGCAAAAGAACACTTGTAAAGCCATTCATAACAGCTAAATTCATGACAACGGTCATCCCATAGACATGGAAGAATGGTAGGGCCGCAAGCATTTTTTCTTTTCCTTCTTCCACATTATAAATCCAGCTCTTACATTGGAATGTATTTACGTATAAATTACGATGGGTTAACATTACCCCTTTTGCTAGCCCGGTTGTCCCACCTGTGTATTGAATAAGGGCTAAGTCTTCAGCCGGATTAAGCGTCACGTCAACCTTATTCTCACTTCCAGCTTTTAACCATGGAAGAAACTCCAACGTTTGCTCATCGTACTCAATACTTGTTAAAGTAGGATTCTGTTTTTTCTGGACAAATGGGTAAAGTAAGTTTTTAGGGAACGGTAGATAATCCTTTATTCCTGTTACAATTACATGTTCCAAAGATGTTCTGGAGCGAACCTTTTGAACCCTTGGAAACACGAGATCCAAACAAATCATTACCTTTGCACCAGAGTCGGTCATTTGATGCTCCAATTCTCTTTCCACATACAATGGATTCGTCTGGACGACAATGGCACCTGCCATTAAGGCACCATAATAACTAATCATCGATTGAGGACAATTCGCGAGCATTATTGCAACACGGTCACCTTTTTTTACCCCTAATGAGATTAATTGATTAGCACATTTCTTTGCTTGTACATGAAGCTCTTCAAAAGTTAATTTTTTACCGAGAAAATGAATGGCCTCCGTATTTGGAAACTTTGTTGCCGTTCTTTCTAAACACTCGTGCAATGAAATGTTTTCATACTCTAGTGTTTTAGGTACTTCTTCTGGATATTGAGCAAGCCAACGTTTATCAGTCGTAAGCATTTCGTCCTCCTTTCAAAGATCATAACAAAGTCGTTCTATATCTATTTTATTGCAAACGCTTTCAGAAATGAATAACTTAAATGAACTTTTCTGAATTTTCGTTCGACAACAATAGACAGACCATTCTGTCATATGACAAAATACGACAAAATCCATCCGTTTTTCTCACGATTCTACATATTATGTGTTCGATTTATTATATTCTTGCATGCTTCGACATTTACTAAAACGAGAGCCATCATTAAATAAAAAGAGACTATTATAAAGTGAGCGATAGGCAGGAGCGAGAGAAATGGGAGCGATGCACGCGTTGGTGAGCGTACAACTGGCTAGATAAACGATTTGCTGGCTTCATTGACGGGTTTTGATTCCCTTTATGGCTTTTCGCAACTGGCTTTGGGCTTCATTGGGTCCTTTTTCAACAAGTCACAGGCACTTGTCGAATCTTAAGTCCGCTACGTTCTATTTTCTATCCAGAAAAGCAAAAAAATCGCTCTTTCTTTTAGAATGGAGTTACCATACCACATTCCAAAAAGAGGGGCGATTTTTATAAAAAGACTACTTTCCAAGATTATTACAGGAACCTACTCTATCTCCCTAAAACGTACAGACTGACAAAAACTAAAAACGAGACTTCAAGATTTATGAATGTGATTACCTAGCTAACCTCATTTAAAAATACGTCGGCTTCTTCTAATGAAAGGCTTTTTTAGATTAGTTCCTTTTAGATTAGGCAATAAAAAAGAGGTAGATAAAACCAGCAATAAAAAAGAGAACACAACAGCCAATTAAAATTTTAATTAAATTTTCCACAATACAAACTCCTTACCTTTCCCCAACCAGCAGTAGAGTACCTTTTGAGCATTACCCTACTGACTTATCAAAGTTCTAATTCATTCTGCTCTACATTATAACGCTATGATACTAGCTCCAACAACATAAGAGATACCAACTGACAAAATAAACGAAATTAAGCCAACTGCTTTGTTATTATTAGCAAGTTCTTCATCAACTTTAAAACTAGGACTTAAAAATTCAAAGATGAAATAACTGATTAGCATTAAGACAAATCCGAGTACACTCCAACCGAGCATTGTGAGAATACGGTCAGATTGTTCGATCGAATGACGAAAAATATTAGCGACACCAAAGATTTTTCCAGCCGTTGCTAAAGCGACAGCGACATTTCCTCTTTTTAGCTCTTCCCAATTGCTATAAGACGTAACTAATTCAAAAATAGATAAAAAGACGATAAGAGCAAGCATCGCAATACTATAGTAGGCCACTGTCATCATAATTTCATTTTCTAAAAATAAATCCATTATGCCACTCCTTACCTATTTTAATTCAACGACCGTATTGCCAAGTCCACCTTCATTCATCGCAGCATCTCTAGCTGCTTTAACATGTGGATGTCGTTTCAGTAAGTCCTTCACCCCTTTACGTAAGGCCCCTGTTCCTTTACCATGAATGATTGAGACAGAATGATAACCAGCTAACAAGGCATCATCAATATACTTTTCCACTTTCAACATCGCATTTTCGTAACGTTCCCCACGCAAATCAAGCTCTGGTTTGACATGACTTTCATTCCCACGGACCGTTGTGAGTGGCTTTGTCTCCACTGGTTTAGAGCTTTCAATAAACTGTAAATCATCTAAAGCTACTTTCATTTTCATAATCCCAATTTGGACAAGATATTCTTTGTCATTTACTTTCTCTATAATCGACCCTTTTTGTCCAAAACTTAATACTTTGACTTCATCTCCCGGATGGAGTGTTTTCGCTTGTTGAGCTTGTTTTTTTATTTTCTTCTGTTTCGGTGTTAATTTAGGTGCAGCTTCTTCTAGATGTTTTTTCGCATCAATGATCTCATGCTCCTTGACTGCAAGCCCCTTTTTTTGCATTTCTCGTAGCTCACGAATAATGAACTCCGCTTCTTCTTTTGCTTTAGCAACAGCTACCTCCGCTTCTTCTTCCGCTTGTTTTAAAATCAGCTCTTTTTCTCGCTGTAATTCTTCCATCTGCTTTTGTAAGTCGCGATGAAGTTTCTCTGCTTCAAAACGAATATTCTTCGCTTCTATTTGTTCGGCATCAGCTGATTTTTTACTTTCTTCTAAAGAGACGATCATATTTTCTACTTTATTCGAATCACTATCAATCTGATCTTTGGCACGGTCAATAATCGCCTCACCTAACCCAAGTCGCCGTGAAATCGCAAAGGCATTACTTCTTCCTGGTACCCCAATTAAAAGACGATAGGTTGGTTTTAATGACTGAACATCAAATTCAACGCTCGCATTCATAACCCCTTCACGATTGTAAGCATATCCTTTTAATTCACTATAATGGGTTGTAGCGACAACAGCAGCTCCTCTTTTGTACACATCGTCTAAAATCGCGATTGCTAAGGCGGCCCCTTCTGTCGGGTCTGTTCCCGCCCCCAATTCATCAAATAGAACTAAGCTTTGGAAATCCACCTTGTCTAAGATTTGCACGATATTTGTCATATGTGAGGAAAAAGTACTCAAGCTTTGTTCAATCGATTGTTCATCTCCAATATCAGCAAACACTTGTTTATACACAGCCATTTTTGATTCTTCCTCAACCGGTACATGTAAGCCTGATTGCATCATTAATGTTAATAAACCGACTGTTTTAAGTGTCACTGTTTTCCCGCCCGTATTTGGACCGGTGATAATTAACGAACGAAACTCGCCACCGAGTTCAATATCAATTGGGACAACCTCACCGGCATCAATGAGGGGATGACGAGCCTTCTTTAATAAAACATGGCCTGCTTCATTAATTTCTGGAGAGGTCGCTTTTATCGCATTGGCATAATGGGCTTTCGCAATAATTAAATCTAATACAGCGAGTGTCGAGATATTTGTTAATAGCTCATCCGTTACTTCTGCTACTTGCCTTGAGAGTTCGGCTAAAATCCGATCAATTTCACGGGTTTCCTTAACCTTTGCTTCACGTAGTTGATTATTTAAAGTCACAACAACTTGTGGTTCAATAAACAATGTTTGACCTGATGCGGACTGGTCATGAACAATCCCTCCAAAAGAACCACGATATTCTTGTTTTACGGGAATCACAAAACGATCATTTCGGATCGTAATAATCGCATCTGAAAGCATCTTTTGTGTACTAGATGACCGAGTCATTTGCTCTAATTTTGAACGCACAGATGATTCATAACTTCTCACCTGCTGACGAATCGTGCGTAATGTTTGACTAGCTGAATCTAAAACATGGCCATTATCATCAATACATTGTTTAATTTCTCTTTCTACATCTGTTAATGGATTAATTTGTTCCACATGTTGATAAAGGAGAGGAAGTTCTCTTTCTTCCTCCTCAACTAGATTCGTAATAAATTTCTTTAACTGTCTTCCTCCATAAATGGTGCTCGCGATTTCCATAAGTTCACTTGCTGAAAGAAGACCTCCAATGCTTGCTCGTTTCACATGAGGAGTGATGTCATAAATTCCACCAAAAGGAATCCTCCCTTTAAAGCGAAGAACATTCGCTCCTTCACTTGTCTCCTGTTGCCAGACTAAAACTTCATCTATCTCAACAGAAGGTGCCAATTCCTGAACTTTCTTTCGTCCAAGCGAAGATGAAACATGCTCCACAAGCTGCTGTTTCATCTTTTCGTATTCAAGTACACGCAATACACGTTCCATATGTTTTCTCCTTTATTCGATATCCCAATTTCCTTTTTTATATACGATTATTATCATTAATCGTTTCGTTTAATAAATTGTTTAAACTTTTCTACTGACCAAGTATTCACAATTAAATCGACGTTGGCCAGCCCTTTCACCGCCACACCAACTCCATACTTCATATCATCGAGCATATCAATATGGTGGGCATCTGTATTGATCGCAATCGGCACTCCCAACTCATGAGCTTTTCGTACCCAATGTGACGCCAAATCTAACCTTAATGGGTTCGCATTTAATTCAAGTGCAGTATTCGTTTCCTTCGCGAGCTCTATTAACTGTAAGACATTGACTTGATATCCTTCTCGTCTCCCTAACACTCGTCCAGTTGGGTGAGCGATCATATCAACATGTGGATTAAACAAAGCATTTTTTAAGCGTTCCATAATCATTTCTTCTGATTGTTGAAAAGACGAATGAATCGATGCAATCACAAAATCGATGTTTTTCAAAATGTCATCATCATAGTCCAACGTACCATCTGGTAAAATATCCATCTCAATTCCTGTAAAAATTTCAAAATCATCGTATTTTTCGTTAAGCTTCTTAATTTCTTCATGCTGCTTTAATAAACGTTCAACAGATAACCCATTTGCTACACGAAGAAACTTCGAATGATCCGTAATCGCCATATATTGATAGCCTTTTTGCCGAACCGCTTCGACCATTTCTTCTAACGTATGAGCTCCATCACTTGAAGTCGTATGCATATGTAAATCGGCTTTTATATCTTTAAGCTGTAAAAAACGGGGATTCTTTTTAAAGTGTTCGATTTCACCGTGATTTTCACGTGCTTCAGGTGGAATAAAGGGCAAATCAAAATGAGCAAAAAAAGCTTCTTCCGTTTCAAATGTTTTAATCTCACCCGTTTCTATATTTTCAACACCGTATTCACTAATCTTTTCATTTCTTGATTTCGCCAATTGCCTTAAAGCGACATTATGATCTTTGGAACCTGTAAAATGATGTAGTGTTGTAGGAAATTCCTCATTTTTCACAAGACGGAAATCAACTGAAATTGGGTATTCACCATCAACTTCAATCGAAACTTTTGTATCACCATTGGCAATAACCTTTGATATATTTTCTAATTGCAACAGTTGTTCACGTACTTTATCCGGTTCACTCGTCGCAATAATAAAATCCAAATCTTTAACCGTTTCCTTTAACCGGCGCAAACTCCCTGCTTGCGAAAATCGTTCTACATATTGGAATGCTTCAAGCTGTTTCAAAATCTTCTCAGCCACTGGTAAAACATGCGGAACTGCTAAGCGCTCTGGACGTGTTGACGCCTCTTCAATCGCTTGTAAGATTTTTTCTTCTGTTTTTTTAGCAAAACCAGCTAACTGTTGAACTTGTTTTTCTTCACACGCTTTTTTTAATGTTTCTACATCAACAACTCCAAGCTCTTGGTAAAGCTTACCGATTTTTTTGCCACCAAGCCCTTGAATTTTAAGTAATGGAATTAACCCACTTGGAACAGCCTCCATCAATTCCTCAAGTAACGATGAAGTGCCTGTCTCCTTTAATTCCGTGATTACCTCAGCCGTACCTTTTCCTATTCCTTTAAGTTCTTCAGGTTTACCGATCTCATTTAGTGAACGTTCATCGGTTTCAAGAGCTTGAGCCGCCTTCCGATAAGCCGATATTTTAAAGGGGTTTTCTCCTTTAATTTCTAAATAGATTGCTATTTTCTCTAATATTTTTATTACATCTTTTTTATTCATCATGATCGTTCCTTTCTCTTATCCCCATGATACCGATATTCCAAACTAAAAATCAATCTTTTGGAGTTGAAAAGTAGACCGTTTGTTCATAGAGCCCAACAATCGTTTCTGATAACCAAAGTTTGAAAGGAAGAGTCGGGTTTTGGGATGGTATGAACCTGGGCTCTCTTTTAATTCATTCATCTTCTCTTTAAATAACTTGTTTGAATATAGAAAAACAGAATACCATAACAGTCGTCTGTAAGGCATTCTGCTTAAATCCATCTTTACAGTGTAGTGTTTACCCAAAGTTCACGAATCCACTCTGATAAAAATGGTGTGTTATGAATCATATATTGGGCAACGACCGATGAGTGTAAAAGCTCTTGAACAACTTCTACTTGAATTAATGCCGCCACATTTAACAAAACGAACATGATTAAATAGGCTTCCACCATACATAATAGGCTCCCTAACCAACGATTCAACATTCTTAAAATAGGTAAGTGAGCTACAAAATCAAGCATCGAACCTACAATATGTAAGGCAATTTTTGTTCCAAAGAATAGAATCGCAAAGGCAATCCCTCCGTAATATACACTTTCTGCATCAAATGCCGAGACAATTAACCCAAACGTATTATCACTTGAGAATTGTGGATACGGGATCCATAATCTAATATACGAAGCGAGTACATCATAATATTTATACGCAACAAATATAGACACAAAAAATCCAACTAAATGAATTAATTGTAGGATAAAACCTCTTCTTTGTCCGATAAAAAAACTACCTAAAAGAATTATAAGGATAATAAAACTAAGCATCTTTGTCCTCTCCTGTAACACCTTTTGCGTCTGCTATTTTTTTTAAGAGAGCATCACGCTCTTCTATAATTTTCATATATTCATCGACTACATTCACTGCTGTTAACACAGCTAGTCTCGTCGTATCTAAATAAGGATTTCTTTTTTTATTTCTCGCATTTTTTGGTCTACGCTTTGAGCCACTTCCTTAATATGCGATGGTGGCTCTTTCCCGACAACAGTATAAGCTTGCCCATAGATTGACACGGTTGTCCGTTGCTTTTGTTTATCATCTGCCACCGAAATGCCTCCTGTCTAAAACAACTAACGATTGATTCATTTTAAAATAGTTCAAACCTAACTTATATCATATCACGAAGCATGAATAATGAAAATATCGAGTTTATCATTACAATAAATTACTTTTTTTGTAAGGTAGTCTCTGAACATTTCGCACACACCATTTCGGAGC
>NZ_ALPT02000016.1 GCF_000292245.2 Alkalihalobacillus alcalophilus ATCC 27647 = CGMCC 1.3604
AGGTCGTTTGGCCTTTTGAGGTATTTTTTTAAGGAGAAGAGAGGGAAAAGAGGAAGGTTTCTGAGCTTTTATGAGGTGAAAACTTGGTGATTGGTAATGAAACTAGTGAGGCGGCGGGGGTAGGGTGCGAATTGGTGGTGATTGGTAATGAAAATATTGAGGAGGCGTGTTTAGGGTGTGAATAAGTAGGGATAAGTAATGAAAGTTTTGAGGTGCCGTGATTAGGGTACGAATAAGTAGGGATAAGTAATGAAAATTTTGAGATGTTGGAATTAGGGTGCGAATTCGAGTTGATAAGTAATGAAAGTTTTGAGGTGCCGTGATTAGGGTACGAATAAGTAGGGATACGTAATGAAAATTTTGAGATGTTGGAATTAGGGTGCGAATTCGAGTTGATAAGTAATGAAAATTTTGAGATGTAGCAATTAAAGTACAAATAAAAGTTAATAAGTAATCAATCTGCCCAGTCGCCTCCACTTTTCATTGTCCAGTTGCGGGCGTCAGAAATTCGGGAAAAAACGCCCATCTGTAGAAAGTCAAAGAGCGACTTTCACAGCTGTTCTTATTTTTCCTCATTTCTTAACGACGCCCTTCACTTTTCTGTGTCTAGTTGCGGCTCCTAGATTGTTCTGAAAATACGTCATAACTACAAGAGAAAAAGCCTCTTGATAGTTATGCCTTAATTTTCTTCACAATCTGCCCAGTCGCCTTCACTTTTCTGTATTCAAATTTGTGAAAAAAGGGTACACTTTTGGTGGAGAAGTTGTTAGTGAAGGAGTGGGAATGATGACATCAGAAATTGATGTTTCGAAGTTTGAGAAAAAGATGATAATTCGTCAAATTGAAGAGAAAGACTTCAAAGAAATTATTAATATGCAAAAGGTTTGCTTTCCTAAAATGGAGCCTTGGGAAATAAGCCATCTAAAGAGCCATATCGAGGTTTTTCCAGAGGGCCAGATTTGTGTAGAGTATGATGGTGAGATTATTGGGTCATCATCGAGTTTAATTATTAACTTTGATGAATATGATGACCAGCATACTTGGGATGAAATTACCGATAACGGCTATATTACGAATCACGATCCAGAAGGTTATAATTTATATGGAATTGAAGTGATGGTTCATCCTGAATATCGTCGAATGAAAATAGGACGCCGATTATATGAAGCGAGAAAAAATCTAGCTCGTAAATTGAATTTAAAAAGTATCATTATTGGAGGCAGAATTCCTAATTATTATAAACATTCAAAAGAGATGACACCTCGAGAATATGTGGAAGAAGTAACAATGCATAATATTTATGATCCCGTACTTACATTTCAGGTGATGAATGGGTTTATGTTAAAGCGAATTAATCGTAATTATTTAGATGATGATAAGGCGTCGTTAAAATATGCAACGTTAATGGAATGGAATAATATTGACTATCAGCCGATGACACCAAAACGTTCCTTTAAAACCTCTTTCCCTGTGCGGATTACGAGCATTCAATATGAAATGAAAAAAATTACTTCATTTAATGATTTTGCCGTGCAGTGTGAATACTATACAGATGTTGCGGCAAGTTATAGCTCTGATTTTGTTGTTTTTCCAGAAATATTCACCTTGCAGTTGTTATCTTTTTTACCAGAAAAAAGTCCGAGTTTAGCGATTCGTCGTTTAACGGAATTTACGGAAGATTACATTGAGCTGTTTACAAATTTAGCGGTTAAATACAATGTGAATATTATTGGTGGCTCTCACTTTGTAGAGGAAGAAGGTAAAATTTTTAATATTGCTTACTTGTTTAGACGTAATGGTACAATTGAAAAGCAATATAAGCTTCATATTACACCAAACGAACGAAAATTCTGGGGAATTACCGGTGGGGATGAAGTCAAAGTCTTTGATACGGACTGTGGAAAAATTGCGATTCAGATTTGTTATGATATTGAGTTTCCTGAGCTCGCAAGGATTGCGGTTGATAAAGGAGCAAATATTATTTTTACTCCATTCTGTACAGATGATCGTCAAGGCTATTTAAGGGTTCGTTATTGTTCGCAAGCTCGTGCGATCGAGAATCAAGTCTACACGGTACTCTCAGGGACAGTTGGAAATTTACCTGATGTTGAAAATATGGACATTCAATATGCTCAGTCTGGAATTTTTAGTCCATCTGATTTTACTTTTGCCCGTGACGGGGTTGTCGGTGAATGTAATCCTAATATAGAAACAGTTGTAGTTGGAGATGTCGATTTAGAAATTTTACGACGTCATCGTCGAGCGGGAAGTGTGAACCAACTCCGTGATCGTCGCCGTGATATTTATGAAATCACATACAAACAAGAGTAGATGATTGTAAATGAAGTTGCTTTCCAAGAAGGAGGGCAGCTTTTTTTCGTTTATGTCAAAGGAAATTGGGCAAAGATGGAGAGGAGAAGGAGGAGCAAACATGCAATTAGAAACGAAAAAAAAACGACTGCCTGTTCATATACAAATCCTCATTTTACTTGTCTTTGTCTTAATAAGTATTGTCTTTAATTATTTATTAACGGATTTTCAAAAGAAATATGAAGTAGAGAATTGGAATGTTGAACTAGCTGACCCAGCAATGAGCTTTCAAAAAGGTCGAACAGAAGATATCCAAATTTTTGTTTTAAATGAAAAACAGGAGCCATTGACAAAGGCAAATGTGCGTCTTGAAATCAACGAGCCATATACCGATAAGAGTGTTAGTGTTGTGATGCATCATCTAGAAGATGGACTTTATGAATCAGAAGTACATTTTTCTGAACCTGGTTACTGGAGCATCCTTGTTAATGTCGAAAATGAACAATACTATTACCAAAAGAATTTATATGTCGAAGTCAATTCTATTGGGTTTGTTCAAAATTATTAACTGGATCGAATAAAGTATGGGACAAACGAAGCTGAACTTAGTTTAGCTTCGTTTTATCATGTATGTATGAAGATCATTTTACTAAAAAAATCTATTTTACATTAAGATGACATTCATTTAGTTATATGAAAAAGTGAGGTACAATGATAAAAGAATAAATATTTTTAGCTAGATAGAAAAAAGAGGATGATTTCGTGGAAGGGGTAACAGGATGAGTGTTTCTTTTTCAAGTAAAAATCGAAAAACTTGGATCGCAGAAATCAATAATCATTCGGTTGATATATTAGTAATTGGTGGAGGGATTAGTGGAGCAGGGATAGCCTTGGATGCTTCATTACGTGGATTGGAAACCATTTTAGTAGAGAAAACAGATTTTGCTAGTGGGGCCTCTGGACATTCGAGCAAACTTTTTCATGGGGGATTACGACATTTAAATCAATTTGATGTAAAAAAATCCTCCGCTTTGATGAGGGAACGAGCCATTCTTCATGAAAATGCTCCACATGTCGCTCGACCAGAGCCGATGCTCATTCCAATATATAAGGAAGGATTATTTAACCGCTTTAAAACATCGATTAATTTAAAAATGTTTGACCATTTGACTGATGTTAAAAAAAGCGAACGTGGAGAGCTGCTTTCTAAAAAACAAACGTTAAAATATGAGCCCTTAATTAATAGTGAGCGTTTAAAAGGAAGCGGTTTATATACAGAATATCGAATTAATGATATGAGATTAACGATTGAAGTGATAAAAGAAGCTGTGAATCGTGGCACAAAAGCGGTTAATTATATGAAAGTAGAATCGTTTTTATATGAAAAAGGCCAAGCGATTGGTGTTATTGCAGTCGATGTCCTATCAGGAGAAGCAATAAAAATTTATGCGAAAAAAATTGTTAATGCGACCGGAGCTTGGCTAGATGAGTTACGAGAGCAAGACCGTTCAAAAAATGAGCAGAGCCTCCAATATGTAAAAGGTGTGCATTTAGTTTTAAATAAAAAAACACTCCCTTTGGAATACGGAATTTATTTTAAGGCAAGAGAAGGCGATGCATTCATTTATGCGGTCCCATTTTATGATAAAGTTTTTGTTGGGGTTGCACAGAGTGGTTGGGCAGGTGAATTAGAAAATATTAAATGGTCAAAAGTGGAGCGACAATTTTTGTTAGATAATTTAAATGGAATGTTTCCGCAAACGAAAATAACGGAACAGGATGTTATTTCGAGTTGGATCGGGATTAGCTCTTATATAAATTCTCCTACTAAGCCACCAAAAAAATCAGAAATTTATGATGATATTATTGTCTCCGATTCTGGACTAATTTCTGTATTATTAGGGACGTTAACGGGTTATCGTATGATGGCAGAAAAGGTTGTTGACATGCTATGTAAGGAATTAAAAATAAATCAACGTTCTGTGACTGATTCTATTACGTTAACAGGTGGATATGTTGGTGGTTCGGAATTATTTGCAGGATTTTGTGAGCAGAAGATAGAAGAAGGTAAGAGACTGGGTTTAAGTGAAAAGCGGGCGAGAACACTCGTTGAACGATATGGTTCAAATGTAGGGAATATTTATGCGAAACTAAAAAGTAAAAGCCGCTTTGCTGGAAAGTGGGGGTTGCCCTCAGATTTATATGCAGAGTTAAGATACAATCTTGAAGAGGAATTAGTCATGGTTCCAGAAGATTTTATCGTGAGAAGAACGGGTGCTTTATACTTTGAAAGAGAATTTATCGAAGAATATTACTTACAAATTCTTGCCTATTTCGCGGACCATTGTCATTGGACAAATGAACAACTACAGCACTATACGGAATCATTACGAACAAAATTAAAAGAAGTACAGTTTACGGAAGATGAACTTGAATTAGAATAACTTCATTCAAGGTATATGCTATAATGAAAAAGACCTAGAAGACTAGTAGGGGGAGACTTTATGGAGTGGAAAACAGAATTTGAAAAATGGAAAATGCATAGCCAACATGATTTAGAATTAAAAGAGCAGCTCGATCAAGTGACAGGCAATGAGGTTTTGCTTGAAGATTGTTTTTATAAAGAATTGGAATTTGGAACTGGTGGTATGCGTGGAGAAATTGGACCAGGACCTAATAGAATGAATACATATACAGTACGAAAAGCGGCTGAAGGATTAGCTAGGTATATAGAGTCAAAAGGGGAAGATGCGATGAAAAGAGGCGTTGTAATTGCCTATGATTGTCGTCATAAATCACCTGAGTTTGCAGAGCAAGCGGCTTTAACGTTAGCGAATCACGGCATTACAACTTATGTATTCCGTGATTTAAGGCCAACACCGGAGTTATCTTTTGCTGTGCGTCATTTAAATACTTATTCAGGAATTGTCATTACTGCTAGCCATAATCCACCAGAATATAATGGATTTAAAGTATATGGACCAGATGGAGGACAGCTACCACCTGGACCAGCAGATGAACTTGTTTCTTATGTACAATCGGTTGAGAATGAGCTCATGATTGAGGTAGGTGATGAGAAGGAGCTTAAAGGGAAACGTCTCTATCAAATCATTTCAGAAGAATTAGATGATGCTTATAATGAACAATTAAAATCCGTTGTAGTTAATCAATCGTTAATTGATGCATACGGAGATAAAGTTGAGGTTGTTTTTACACCATTACACGGTACGGCAAATATACCTGTACGTCGAATTTTAGAGGACGTTGGTTTTAAAAAGGTAACGGTTGTTCGTGAACAAGAATTACCGGATCCGAACTTTTCAACGGTGTCATCGCCTAATCCAGAGGAGCACGCTGCTTTTGAGATTGCAATTCAATATGGCCGAAAAATTAATGCGGATTTATTAATTGGAACAGATCCTGATGCTGACCGTGTTGGGTTATCTGTAAAAGATAATAATGGTGATTATATTGTTTTAACTGGAAATCAAACAGGGGCATTAATGCTTGATTATCTTCTTTCGCAAAAAGACCAAAACGGGGAATTACCTGAAAATGGGATAGTTATGAAAACGATCGTAACATCAGAGATTGGGCGTGCAATTGCTGAAGCTTATCAATTAACAGCGATGGATACGTTAACAGGATTTAAGTTCATTGGTGAAAAGATTGCTGAATTTGAACAAACTAAAGAAAAAAGCTTTTTATTTGGATATGAAGAGAGTTATGGTTATTTAATCGGTGATTTTGTCCGTGATAAAGATGCGGTTCAAGCATGCTTATTAGGAGCTGAATTAGCGGCTTATTATAAATCAAAGGACATGAGCATTTATGAAGGACTTCTTGAAGTGTATCAAAAATACGGCTACTTTTTAGAAGATCTTCAATCCTTAACGTTAAAAGGAAAAGCAGGTATTGAAAAGATTAATCATATTTTAACAACATTCCGTACAAATCCACCAAAAGAAATTAGTGGTATATTAATTGAGTCGGTTGAGGATTATCGATCAAGTGAGTCATTAACGGTGGCGACAGGTGAGCGAACAAAAATTGAACTGCCAGTATCAAATGTATTAAAATATAAACTAGTCGATGGTTCGTGGTTCTGTATTCGACCATCGGGAACAGAACCGAAAGTGAAATTTTATTTCGGCGTAAGAGCAGACAGTTTACCAGAAGCACAATCACAATTAGCCTCGTTAAGAACATCTGTCATGGAGCTTGTTCATCAATATGTATAATTAAAGCGAAGTAAGGCTGCCCAACAAATCATAACAATGATCTGTTACGGGCAGCTTTTTTCGTCTGTTGGAATAGCACAGATGAGAAAAGCAGAAAACAGCTTGTGAAATTGTTTCAGATTTTAGAGGTGAAAGTCATTAAAAGGAAAGCAATGCACATAAACTTTCTTTAATTCATTCGATAGATGTCCGTTTCTTCTCATCTTTTTAAAAAAAGGATCATAGATTGTAAAAAGCTGATCGAGGAGGGACCTTCATGAAAGAAGATGATTGGAAAGAATTAGAAAGAGCAATTGCTGAAATTACTGAAATCGCTTCTGGGTTTGGCCTAGATTTTTATGAAATGCGCTATGAAATTTGTCCGGCTGAAATTATTTATACATTTGGGGCTTACGGGATGCCAACAAGATATTCACATTGGAGTTTTGGAAAACAGTTTCATAAAATGAAATTGCAATATGATCTAGGCTTGAGTAAAATTTATGAACTCGTCATTAATTCCGATCCTTGTTATGCCTTTCTATTAGATAGTAACTCTTTAATTCAAAATAAACTGATTGTTGCTCATGTTTTGGCCCACTGTGATTTCTTCAAAAATAATGTCCGCTTTTCGAATACAAGAAAAGATATGGTAGAATCCATGGCAGCAACAGCTGATCGAATTGCTCATTACGAACATGTCCACGGAAAAAAAGAGGTTGAGGATTTTCTCGATGCTGTATTGGCGATTCAAGAGCATATTGATCCAAGTTTGTTAAGGCCAAAACTTGCTTGGAGTCTGGATGATGAAGAAGAAACAATTGAACGAAAACGTGGAGAATATGATGACCTTTGGGATTTAAGTTCAAAACGTAAGGAAAAAGAGCTTGTATCAAAAAAGAAAAAATTCCCACCAAAACCTGAAAAGGATATTCTCTTATTTATAGAATCATATAGCCGAGAATTAGAACCTTGGCAACGAGATATATTAACGATGATGCGCGAAGAAATGCTTTATTTTTGGCCACAGCTCGAGACGAAAATTATGAATGAAGGTTGGGCTTCTTTCTGGCATGCCCGGATATTAAGAGAAATGAATTTAACGAGTGATGAAACGATTGAATTTGCCAAATTAAATGCTGGTGTCGTTCAGCCTTCGAAAACGTCTATTAATCCATATTATTTAGGGTTAAAAATATTTGAAGATATTGAAGAGCGGTATAACAACCCAACAAAGGAAATGATGGAGCGCCAAGGGGTGAAAAAAGGGAGCGGCCGTGAAAAAATGTATGAAGTCCGAGAAATTGAATCCGATATTTCCTTTATTCGTAACTACTTAACAAAAGATTTAGTCATGAGAGAAGATATGTACTTATTCCAAAAGCAGGGAACCGACTATAAGGTTGTGGATAAGGAGTGGGAACAAGTAAGGGACCAGTTAGCAAATTCAAGGATAAATGGGGGATTTCCTTATTTAGTCGTTACGGATGGAGATTATTTGAAAAGTGGCGAACTTTATATTTCTCATGCATATGAAGATAGAGAATTGGATGTCACTTATTTAGAAAAAGTACTTCCATATTTTTATCAATTATGGGGGAGACCTGTTCATTTAGAAACGATGGTCAATGAGAAAAAGCTTGTCTTTATTCATGATGGGAAAAAAATCCACCGGAAATATTTATAAAACAGAAGTATTCTGAGCGATGACGGCATATCATTGGATGTGTCGTTATTTCTTACGTAAAGTAAGTTTTTAGACCAAATAAGTAAGCGGCTCTCCTTATTAAATAGAAATGCCGAAAATAATATCTGAAAATTAGAATAAAATGATTGACTATTCATAGGCAATGCGAGTATGATTAAATTTACTATTCATAATTACTTCGAGTTACTAAATTCTTTGAAAAGGTGGGGGAGACCAAAAAAGAATAAAGTGAAACGTCAAATGAGAGGCATAAAATAATAAACAGTAAAAAAGGCGGTGGAGTAATGGACACTTTTAAACGTCTGAAGGATTTTTATTTACCTTATAAAAAGTACTTCTTCTGGTCGTTAATTTCATTGCTTGGTGTAACGGGAATGACGGTTGTTTATCCAATTATTTTACAAATGTCGATTGATTCGGTTACACAAGGCGAGTATGGTTTGATTCCTTGGTTAGTGTTAGCCCTCCTAGTGGCAACGCTCATAAAAAGTATCACAGCATTTATTAACCAATATTATGGAGATTTATTCGGAATTTCCTCCGTTTATCAACTTCGAAAAGCTCTATATAAGAAACTACAATTCCTTCCTTTTAAGTACTATGATAATGCCAAGACTGGTGATTTAATGTCAAGACTAACAGCGGATGTTGAAGGTTTTCGCTTCTTTTTATCTTTTGGGTTTGCCCAACTTGTCAACTTCGTCTTATTAGTCACATTTAGTTTAGCAGTTATGTTTTACTATTCAGTCCCTCTTACACTATTGACGATGGCGACATTGCCCTTTTTATGTGTAACCGTTTATATGTTTGATAAACGTGTACATCCTCGTTTTAGAAAAATTCGTAAATCATTAGCGAATCTTAATACGAAGGTTCAAGAAAATGTCAGTGGTGTTCAAACAGTAAAAGCTTTATCACAAGAGGATGAGGAGTCCAAACGATTTGACGTAACAAATGAGGATTACCGAACAAAACATATCGATATTGCAAGAGTATGGGGAAAATACTTCCCTTTAATGGAGACGATTGGGAATATGGCTTCTGTTATTTTGATTGGATTTGGGGGGTACCTAACCATTACAAATAGCATGACTGCCGGGGAGTTTGTGGCCTTTTTTAGTTTAATCGGCTTTATTATTGGGCCGATCATGCAATTAGGTTTTATTATGAATACATTCTCACAATCAAAAGCATCTGGAGAGCGTTTATTAGAAATTTTAGATGCGAAAGAACGTGTTGATGAATACCGGAGTGACAAAGAAAAAGTTCGATTAATTGGTGAAGTTAAATACGAAAATGTTGATTTAGCTTATAATACCGAGACAAATCACGCTTTAACTAATATTTCTTTTGAGGCAAAAAAAGGTCAAACGATTGGCTTAGTTGGAGCGACTGGCTCAGGTAAGTCGAGTGTTATTCAGCTCTTAACACGTTTTTATCAAAAAACAGATGGAGAGATTTTTATTGATGGAAAACCAATTGAACAATACTCGATGAAACAGATTAGAAGCAATATCGGGATTGTATTACAAGAAACGTTTTTATTCTCTTCGACTATCCGTGATAATATTTCATATGGAGTTGCGGGTGCCTCAATGGATGATATTATTGCTGCAGCGAAACGCGCGGATGCGCATGAATTTATCTCTGAGTTACCTGAAGGGTACGATACGGTATTAGGAGAAAGAGGACTAGGGTTATCTGGTGGACAAAAGCAACGGATTGCGATTGCAAGAGCGATTTTAATGGATCCAGCGATTTTAATTATGGATGATGCAACAAGTGCAGTGGATATGCAAACAGAAGTGAAGATTCAAAAAGCGTTTAGAGAAGTAATGGAAGGGCGAACGACTTTTATTATTGCTCACCGTATTTCTTCTGTGAAGCATGCCGACCAAATTCTTGTCTTGGATCAAGGACAAATTGTTGAACGTGGAACTCATGATGAATTATTAGAAAATGAGGATGGAATATACCGTCGCATTTATAATATTCAAAACCAAGATCAGCAATATGTGCTTCAACAGGCTTAAGGGAGTGTTATTTGAATGAGTGAACGGGCAGTAAAAGCAAAAAATACACGATTTCATTATACGGTTGAGAACATCATTGAAAAGCCATTTAACTGGAAACAGATGACAAGGTTATTACAATATATGAAACCTTACGCAAAAACGATATTGCCTAAAACGATGGTTATGATGTTAATTGCGACCGCGATACGTTTGGCGATTCCTTTTTTAGTCGGGTTTATGGTCATTGAGTATGCCCTTATACCAGGTGATTTTACGATGCTTGCTTATTTAGCAGGGGCTGTGCTCGTTTTATACATTATTTCTTATTTTGCTAATATGCTTAGAATACGGTGGATGAATGAGCTCGGACAGCATATCATTTTTGATATTCGTGAATCTCTTTTTAAACATATTCAAAGATTATCGCATCGCTTTTTTGACCAACGCTCAGCTGGCTCCATTTTAGTGCGTGTCATTAATGATGTAAACTCTTTACAGGATTTGTTTACAAACGGAGTCATCAATTTAATTATGGATATCGTTATGCTACTTGGGATTGTCTTTATTTTATTCTATTTAAGCCCAGAGCTCGCGATCTTTGTTTTAATTGTTGTACCGATTATGTTCTTCATTTCAACAAAGCTTCGTCGAAACATTCGGCGTGCTTGGCAATATGTTCGTGTCAGACAATCGGTTTTAAATTCACACCTTAATGAGAGTATTCAAGGAATCCGTGTTACTCAAGCATATGCTCAAGAAAAAGAGAACATGGAATTCTTTGAAAATGTGAACAATGAGAATTTCAAAAGCTGGAGAAATGCAACGAAACAAAATGCATTATTCCGTCCATTTGTAGAGATGGCTAGTGTTGTTGGGGCAATTGTCCTTATTTGGTACGGGTCTACATTAATTCAAGGTGGCCTTGAAGTGGGGGTCTTTGTTGCCTTTGCTTTCTATTTAGGGATGTTTTGGGAACCGATTTCAAGATTAGGGCAAGTGTACAATCAGCTTTTAGTAGGGATGGCGTCATCGGAGCGAATTTTTGAGTTTTTAGATGAGAAACCATCCGTACCAGAAAAAGCGAATGCGATTCCAATCGGTGATGTTAAAGGAGAAATGGTTTTTGAGAATGTGGAGTTTTCTTATGATGACAAACGGAAAGCATTAAAAGGAATCAATTTAACCTTTAATGCCGGTGATACGATCGCTTTAGTCGGTCACACCGGTTCAGGAAAATCGACGATTGTTAATTTAATGAGTCGATTCTATGACCCAACGGCTGGGCGAGTTTTATTAGATGGAAATGATTTAAAAGATCTTAAGTTGCATGAATTAAGAACAAATGTCAGTTATGTTTTGCAAGATACGTTCATATTTGCCGGAACGATTTTAGAAAATATTCGTTTCGGGAAGCCAACGGCAACAGACGAAGAAGTGAAAGCAGCGGCAGAGGCAATTGGAGCCCATACTTTTATTGAACGTTTAGATAAAGGTTATGAAACAGAGGTTGAGGAAAAGGGAAGTGTTCTCTCTGTTGGGGAGCGCCAATTATTATCGTTTGCTAGAGCTTTACTAGCCGATCCAAAGATTTTAATTTTAGATGAAGCCACAGCGAGTATTGATACGGAAACGGAGCTTAAAATCCAACAAGGGTTAAAAAAGCTACTTCATAACCGGACGGCCGTGATGATTGCCCATCGTCTATCAACGATTCGCGATTCAGATAAAATTATCGTCCTTGATCACGGTGATGTGATGGAGCAAGGGACACATAATGAGTTGATGGATAAAAAGGGCATTTATTATGAACTTGTTAAATCACAATATTCAGCGATTCATGCAGACTAAATAAGTGTATAGACCTCTTACATCAAATTAATGATGTGAGGGGTTTTTGATCGGGGATGAAATGATAGTTACTTAACCGAAACTTTCTTTCCTTATTTTCGTAAAGATAAAGAAGCTATGAAAGAATCTTTATTCAAAGATTGAATTGCTATATGATGGGTATAAGAGCAAACTGGGGGCGAAGAAATGAAACGTATGATTCCATTGATTTTAGCCATTGTCATGGGAATATTAATTATCAATCCTATTCGAGGATTAGCGGCACTTCATATAAATGATGAAGCACAATTTTTAACAAATCTAGAAATTGAACAACTAGAGAGACAATTTGAAAATACTCGCTATGAATATTTAATCCTTTCAGTAACGGAAATGGAGAATAACAGCATTGCAGCTGAGGCGGAAATGCTTTATGAACAAAATAATGTTGATGCAATTTTATTATTAAACACGGATTATGATGTTCAGTTGCAAACAGGGAATGAATTAGAAGCTGTCATTATGACTGGATACGGTCAATATGCCTATGAAGAATTATTAGAGGATACGTTTATTGATTCTGCTGTAGATGGAGATTTTGTCAGGGGAATTGAACGACTCATTTATGAAATGGAGTCAAGAGCAGAGGCTTACTACACTAGTATTAATGATTCAAATCCAAGTGAAAATGAATCATCTACAGGGATAGTGACACCTGATCAATCTCCAAATTCAATCTCAGCTAGTACTGTCATTCAAGCACTATTAATTGTCGCCCTTTTTATCGGTGCTGTAATCGTCTTTTTTAAATTTCGTTCGAGAAAAAGAATGGAACGAGAAAAAGCTGAGCTTAAAGAACGTCAAAACCGCTTGCTTTCTAAAGTATTAAATCCTTTTAATAAAACAAGTGATCGTTTAAAACTAGCCAAAGGTGAAACCGAAGTAGCCTTAAAAAAGTTAAATGCCGAGCTTTTTACTATTTTAACAAGTGCTAAAGAGCGTGAACAGCAAATTTCTAGACTAGGAAAACCGTCAAAAATAAGCAAGTTTTCTCAACGGCTTGATCCGATTGTGCAACAGACAGAAGTGGATGAACAAGCGCTTATTGGACTTGAACAAGACGTCAAACAGTTTTTTCAGAGTGAAATGGAAACGACTAAAAAGATAAAGCAATTATTTGCTTCCATTGATAAATTTGAGATGGAATTTAAGGAATATACACAACAGGTCGGAAAGCCTTATGCAAGTTTGCAAGCTGACATAATCGAGGTTAAGAAAAAGGTTGAACAAGTAAAGCAACTAGAAAGGCAGTTTGATTTTATTGGAGCTCAAAATCAAATAATGCCAGTAAATAAAGAAATTGTCGGGTTAGCTGACAAACTTCAACTGTTACAGGAGTTAGAGCAAGTACCTACAAATTTAGAAGCAGAGCTTGTTATGAAAGAAACTAGAATCAAGGAAAGGATTAAAGCTGAAAACCTTCGTTATATTGATGATAAAATAGTTAGCTTTTTTGAGAAAGCGAGGGTGAAATTTAGTCCTTTGACAAAGTTCATTGATGAAGGTGATGTAGTTAAGGCAAAAGAAATGATCGCCTCGATTCATCAAGATGTGATCGTGGCTGAAAATTACCTAGAAACGTTGATTTCAAATCGGAATGAAAGTAAAGAAATCGTCTACCGAATCGAAAATGATTTACGTTCGTTTTCTCATATAGATTCCAAATATGAGCATGAGCTAACGCGTTTACAAACGCATTTTGGCAAAGAACATTGGCATGATATTCCGAATTTGTATGAACGAATAAAACAGGAAATAGTATGGGTTCAACAAGAGTTGCCGTTCATTAAGGAATTACAACAGGAAGAGAGACAGCAGTATGAGGAGGCCTTTAAGAAAGCGTTAGTTGTTCAAGAGCGTTTTAGTGCCTTGAAAACAACTTATATCGAGTGTTTTGAGCGATTTAGTCATTTAGAAGAAAAACGAAAAGGGCTATTGACCTCAGTGGAGAAGCTTGAAAGGGACTGTGAGACTTTAATTACTTTAATAAAACGTGAAGAATTGCCATTTGATCAGCAACCATTGTCGATTTTAATCAATGATATTCGTTTTGAAGTTCATGAAGTCAATCAATCTAATATTTATTTAGATGAAGTAGCGAAACGGATAAATGGACTCCAACATCAATTTAAGAAAAAAGAAGAAGAAGTAAAAAGTTATTTGCGCCACAAACGTGACATTGAAAGACAATGGCAAGAGGCCGACCGCTCCTTCCAACAAGCTTCAAAGCGTTATGGCACAAAAATTTCAACTGAGCGATATCAACAACAATTTAAAGCAAATCAAAGTGAAATTCAGCATTTAATCTCTGTTGGCAAGTATGATCAAGCCAAAGGTAAGATTTCTGCGGTAACAAGTCTCTCTAATCATATGAGACGGGATCATGATCAAGTAGTGAAGGAAGAAAGAAGACGTCGTCAACAGGAAGAAGCAAGACGAAATAGTATTTCTTTTGTAGCTGGAACTCAAGTCGGCAAATCCTTTGGTTCGAGAAATAGCCAGAGAAGTGGAGGCAGCGGATTTGGCTCACGACCTGGAGGAGGTGGATCCCGAGGTGGAGGAGGCGGATTTGGCTCACGTGGAGGAGGATCCCGAGGCGGAGGCGGCAGTTTTGGCTCACGTGGAGGGGGAGGATCCCGAGGCGGAGGGGGAAGCTTTGGTTCACGTGGAGGAGGAAGAAAGCGATAAAGTTTTACACGAAAATGAAAGGATTAAATTTGAAAAACCACTAAGCCTTTAGAAGGTTTGGTGGTTTTTGTTTTTATTCTGCTGATTCTTCTTTTTTGGCATTCATTTTAGCTTTGAGCGCAGCAAGTTCAGAATCAACACTTGAGGATGTTGTTAAAGCAGCTAATTCATCATCAAGTGAACGGTTTGCACTGCGTAATTCCTCTGAGCTAGCAGCTTCAGCTTCAGTGCGCATCACTTTTTCTTCCATTCGATCAAAACCAGATTTGGCGCCACCAATACCTGATAATGAACGATTCACTTTTGTACGAGCCTTGGCACTTTCAGAGCGAGCTTTTAATGAATCTTTTTTCATTTTCATTTCTCTTAATTCTTCGTTCATTTCACGAAGTTTGGCTTTTAATTCTTCTGACAGTTTTTTCGCTTCTTCCCAAGATGTTTTCAAAGAGTCAGCGTGTTCACTATGTTTATTTTTGTCTTCTAACACTCGTCTTGCTAAATCTTCATCACCCGTTTCAAGTGCTGTCATCGCTTGCTCTTCGCGTTTCGTCACAAGGGCAGCAGCTTCTGCATATTGTTTTTCAAGTAATTTTTCATTAGCTATTTGCTTAGCAACAGCAGATTCTACGTCAGCTATATCATTTTCCATATCAATCACAAATTGATCGACCATTTTAACAGGGTCTTCTGCTTTACTCAGTAATGAATTTAGTTCAGATGATACGATTGTACGGACACGATTAAAAAAACGAAACATCTTCATCCCTCCAGAAAAGTTAATTTATTCTATTTTACCACAATGTATAAGCTTTGGTGTGCATCTATAGTATAGTTACGAATTATAACAAAAAAGGTTTCAATAATTATCGTTTTTTTATCATAAAGTGAAGCAGATTGCCAATATCGTTCGTATTGTGCGAGAGTCTTTTCATGCTTCCGGTTATTTCCATAGCAATTTCCAGGTGTTATTTTCCTTGAGCACGATAACGGTTTGAGTGATTTTAAGGAGTCCATATTTCGAATCGTAATTTTGTTCCACTTCGATTTTATAGCCGTTTACTGTTTCCTCTGGATGGTTCGTTAAAGAATAATTTGAAATTTTTTTCGGTGAGTTCAATGAATAATCAAAGGTCTCACTGCCGAAATGACCCATAAAAACGTGGGCCCGATCTTGAATGTAACTGGATTGAGAAAATTGTTCTTGAACGGATGAATGTAAAAGTTGCCATGATGATGAAAATTGAGCATCTTGTTCGTATTGATAGAAGGTGTCAACGACTCTTTTTGCTTGTTTGGCTTCAGAAGGGGAGAGTAAAAAGATAAAAAGTATCAATATTAAAAATACAAGTATGAGTGTCATGTAAGGTCTTCGTTGTCTACGAATCATATCGGCCTCCAAATAAAAGGATAAATTTAGGTTTTACACTATACTTATTCGATTTAATGGCTTGTATGAGAATAGAAAGGCTTCTTTTTTGAAAGAATTTTTATAAAGTGTGCATATAACTTTTTAAAGGTAAGAGGAGTGAGGGAGATAAGTTCAATTGGGGTAATGAGAAGATTTTGGAAAACCAAGACATGACATAAAAAAGGTTTTCAAAAGCGATTAAAGAGCTTCTAAGAAAACCTTTTTTTATTAATACATTTATACGACTTAGAATTGTAATTTTATTCTTTGTCTTCGGCTTGCTTTTTTTCTATTTCAGCTAATTTAGCTATTAGAATATGTTGTGGCATATGCATGATTTGCTCAATCGGTACATTTAATGACTCCGCTAGTTTTTGAGCAGTTTCAGCAGAAATTTGTAAAGGTCTCATTTAGTTAAAAGCCTCCTAACTAGGTTAATATCTTAGTTCTTTTTAGTGTAACGTATTTAATTTCTTTGTGCATTAATTATTAAAAATTTGTAGATTTAGACAATTCCTTTATTGCAGTAAAGAAGAATCTCATCACAGTTCAAAAGGAATTGGAATTATCAAAATATTTTATGGAATCTTTGTTAAATTTATTGACTTATAGGGAGAATGAGTTAGTATTGATATAATATTCAAAAAATTAAATTTGTAAGAAAACAGAGGTGTTTTATCATGAAATATGCGTTTGCAAAGCGTGTCCGTCATCTTCAATCTTCAGCAGTTCGCGATATTTTAAAAGTAGTAGGTCAAGGCGATGTGATATCGTTTGCTGGTGGATTACCGGATGATGAGCTTTTTCCAATGCAAGGAATTGAAGAGGCATTTTCACGTGTATTTGCGGCGGGGAAAGGGTCAGCTTTACAGTATGCAGAAACGGAAGGGTTTCGGCCGTTAAGGGAAACGATTATTGAAAGGATGAAAAATAAAAAAGGAATTACAAACTATTCCTCTGATGAAGTATTGGTTACGACTGGTTCTCAACAAGCAATTGATCTATTTTCACGGGTTATGTTAGGGCCTGGTGATGTGATTTTAACAGAGGATCCTACGTACTTAGCTGCGCTTCAGGTTTTTAATTCATATGAAGCTAATATCATTGCCGTTGATTCAGATGATGATGGGATGTTACCAGATGATCTAGAGCTTAAGATGAAACAGTATAAGCCTAAAACTGTTTATGTCGTACCAACATTCTCGAATCCGGCAGGACGTGTGTGGTCTTTGGAACGACGGAAAGCTTTAATTCGTTTGGCTCATAAGTATAATGTGGTTGTCTTTGAAGATGATCCTTATGGTGAGTTACAGTTTTCACCTGATGAAAAATATACACCACTGGCTGCATTAGATGATGGATCACATGTTTTATATACGAGTACATTTTCAAAAATTGCTGTACCTGCCTTACGAACTGGTTGGATTGTCGGTCCTTACCAAGTTATTCGAATGATGTCACAAGCAAAACAAGCCAATGATTTGCATACGAACTCATTATCTCAACAAGCCTTATATCAATTATGTACAAATTTTGATTTAGATGGCCATATTCAAAGCTTAATATCGGTTTATCGTTCACGGATGGAAGCGATGGTTGATTGTTTGCAGAAAGCTGATTTACCTGAATTGTCGTTTGTAAAACCTAAAGGTGGAATGTTTTTGTGGGTGGAACTGAGCGAGCGCTTGAACACCACGATTTTATTAAATGAAGCGGTAAAAAATGGTGTAGCTTATGTTCCAGGAGAGCCATTTTATGCAGGCTTAGCAAAGAAAAATACGATGAGGTTAAACTTCACACATTCATCACCAGAACGAATTGAAAAGGGGATTAATGCTTTAGTTGATGTCCTATCTAACAATGTGGAACAACAAGAACACTTTTTTGTGTAATAAAAAGATATAAAAAACTGTTTCAAGTGTGATTGCTTGAAACAGTTTTTCTTAATGAATCTTAAAAATATGGCTAATTTCTAAATTGATCTTACTCACTTTCTTACATTTGTTGAAGTCTTTTTATTCGTTCATCTGGTGCAGGGTGAGTGGAGAAAAGATTTTTTGCCTTTTTCTTTAATGGATCTGAAAAGTATAAAGGGGCTGATGTGCTTGATGCCTCTTTTACAGGTGTATCTACTGTCGTAATTTTCCTTAAAGCAGAGGCTAGGGCATGCGGGTTCCTCGTGAGCTCTGCTGCAGACGCATCAGCTAAAAATTCACGATTGCGTGAAATAGCTAAACGAATTAATGTCGCAATAATAGGTGCGAAAATTAATAAAACAAAAGCGATTATAAAAATAATTGGTGACTGATTGTTGTTGTCACGACGACTTCGGCCAGAGTAATAAAGCATACGCGAGCCAAGGTCACTTAAAATAGCAACTACAGAAACAAGGGCAATGGCAATTGTTGCTAAGCGAATATCATAATTTCGAATATGCGCAATTTCATGAGCGACAACGCCTTCGATTTCTTCGCGGTTTAGGCGATCTAATAATCCTGTAGTAACCGCGACAGCCCCTTTTTTCGGTGATGTCCCAGTTGCAAAAGCATTGGGACTTGAATCATTAATAATATAAACTTTAGGTGTTGGCACTCGGGCAGCCAGAGCTAAACCTTCAACGGTATTCCATAAAAAGGGATTATCTTGTGCACTTTTAATTTCTCTAGCATGATTCATTTTCATCACGACATTTGTGCTAGATAATAGCATGATAAGTGTATAACCGCCCCCGATAATGGCTGCTATCGCCATCCCACTGTAATAATCACCCATTCTTATATAAGAAAAAGCCGCACCAACTGCTAAGACAAATAAAATAAAACCGGTCACAATAATGACTGTATGACGTTTATTCCTCTCGATTTGTTTATATAAAACCACGATGTTCCCTCCGATTCATTAAAATTGAACCTTCACATTTTCGTGTTCCTCTGCAGGAATAGAGAACATATTTTCTTTTTGGAAGTTGTGTAAGGATGCAACAATATTCGTTGGAATGGAGTCAATTTTCGTATTGTACTCACGAACTGTTTTATTATAAAGCTGCCTTGAGTAGGCTATTTTATTTTCTGTACCTGTTAGTTCTTCTTGAAGCATTAAAAAGTTTTGATTCGCTTTTAAATCGGGATAGTCTTCACGTAAAGCGAATAGCTGTCTCAACCCAGCACTAAGTTGATTGTTCGCTTCCATTTGTTCTTCTCTCGTTTGGTCAGGAGCCACTGTTTGATTTCGAAGCTGAACAATTTTGGCAAAAGTCTCTTGCTCATGTTTGGTATATCCTTTTACCGTTTCAATTAAATTAGGAATTAAATCGTAACGTCGTTTTAATTGGTTTTCAATTTGATACCATGATTCCTCCACCCAATTTCGATATTTAACTAATGAATTATAGCAAACAATCCAAATAATAATGATCAGAAGGATAATTCCTCCTCCTATTAGAAAACCCATACATTTAATCTCCCTTCGTGTATTTAATTATTCAACTTTCGCAACGTATGATTGACCCTTAACCGTTGATTGAGATTAACTTTAGGGGATACAATACTCAAATTGACTTTACATGAACGGTTCAATCATTGACAGTCTGAACACATCTCTTCGTAGGCTGTTGAAGGAAACTGTGCAGTAAAATTAAGAGCTTCGGCTGTCGCTCCCAAAACCATACTCCGCGTCCTGCGGGAACCTGGCGAGCCTCCTCGGCAAGCCTTGCGGGGTCTCGCTCCACGGTTTATTCCCGCGGGAGTCTCCGTATGGTTTTGTCCGCTAAGTGTCGTGGAGAGGCTTGATGATATGGCCATTCTCAATCAGCTATTTCTAACGCAGAAGGACCTTCTTCTTCACTTTGTTGGTTATGGAACTAAATAGGTAGTTGCCACCTATTTTTTCCTAAGTCTGTAGTCATCAAAAGACAGGATAAACAAGCTCGATCATCTAGCTAATGTACAGAGCATCAACACGGATTGGTTTACAACTGTAACGGAATGAGTCATGGAAGGAGAAAAATCATTCTCAAGCTAATGTATTTTGAAGTAATGCCTATTTTTTTATTCCATGAGAAAACTGAACCTAGATTCGATTCCATTATCTAGCGGACAAACAGACACGGAGACTCCCGCAGGAATAAACCGTCCAATGAGACCCCGCAAGCGTGAAACGCTGAGGAGGCTCATGAGGTTCCTGCAGGACGCGGAGTGTCTGTTTGGGAGCGACCGCCGAAGCGCATTGTACATTGTCTATTTTTTCTTAATGCACAGTTTATCCGTTTGGTGTGATAGTACGTTCTCGCTTTTCAAACGTGTCAAGGGCATTTATTTAAGAGCTTCTATTCGCTCTGCCAACTAGTTGAACGGATTTTCTCGATGCGAAAGTTGAGTTAATTATTCTTTCTACGTTATGTAAGGCAATGAAGTTTCATTTTTTAGCATACCATGAGTAGCTACTTGTTTGAATAAGTTTTCTGTTAACGGTGGATTTTGGTTTTGGTCGTGGTTGGTGTGAAAAAAGGGAGGAGGAAAGCTGTGCAAAAGAAATATGGCCGAGGTTGATGCGTAAAAAGAGTCGAGAAACGCCGCCATACATTAAAACATAGCTCTAAAAGTTAGTCATTTATTAATTTCCGTTAATTGCTAATTTTTTTTGTACATAAGAACAGCAAAAAAAACAAACTATGATTACACAAGGAGGTGAAACAAAATGGCAAACAACAACAGCTCAAATCAACTTCTCGTACCTGGTGTACAGCAAGCACTTGATCAAATGAAATATGAAATTGCTTCAGAATTTGGCGTTCAACTTGGACCAGACGCAACTTCTCGTGCGAACGGTTCTGTTGGTGGAGAAATCACTAAACGTTTAGTTCAAATGGCTGAACAACAATTTGGTGGTCAGCAAAAATAATAAAGATGGATTAAGAGGTGAGTAATGAGTCTCACCTCTTCTTAATTCCCTTTCAAAGTAGGTGAATGAATTGAGCATTTGCCCCGTTTGTAATGGGCTAAAAGCGATGACGAACAAATGTGAGAATTGCCAAACACCGATTATAGATTATGGCAGGATAAGTGATTATGAAGATAAATATAGTGCATATGAAGAAATTGATTTAAACAAATTGAACAATCAAATTGAAAAAGATTACTCAGAGCATTTATGTGCTCATTATTTATATTGTCCTACTTGTCGGGAAACGAAGATAAAATTGTTACATGAATTATAAAAACCCCAATATTCAATAAGAATATCGGGGTTAGCGTTGATTAACGAATACGTAATTCAGTATCTTGGTCAAAGAAGTGGGCTTTGTTCATATCAAAAGCTAATTCGATTGATTGACCGTTTTGAACATCTGTACGAGAGTCAACACGGGCAACAAAATCTTGACCTTCAACTGTAGAGTAAAGGATCGTTTCCGCACCTAGTAACTCGGCAACATCAATTGTCGCTTTAAGTTTTGTTCCTGGTGAAGATTCAATAAAGATAAGCTCGTCGTGGATATCTTCTGGACGAATACCTAAAATAACTTCTTTGTCAGCATATCCTCTTTCACGTAGAATCGATAATTTTCCTGCAGGGACTTGAAGAGCAAATTTACCAATTTTAAAAATGTCTCCTTCTAATTTACCTGCTAAGAAGTTCATCGATGGCGAACCGATAAAGCCTCCAACGAATACATTTTCAGGGTTATCGTAAACTTCTTTAGGTGATCCTACTTGTTGAATAAAACCATCTTTCATAATTACGATACGTGTGGCCATTGTCATCGCTTCAGTTTGGTCATGTGTTACATAAATCGTTGTTGTTTGTAGACGTTTATGAAGTTTTGTAATTTCCGCACGCATTTGAACACGAAGTTTAGCATCAAGGTTAGATAATGGCTCATCCATTAAGAATACTTTAGGGTCACGGACGATGGCACGACCAAGTGCTACACGTTGACGCTGACCACCAGACATTGCTTTCGGCTTACGGTCAAGCATTTCTTCAAGTCCAAGAATTTTCGCTGCTTCTTTTACACGACGATCGATTTCGTCTTTTTTGAATTTACGAAGTTTTAAACCAAAAGCCATGTTATCGTATACATTCATATGTGGATAAAGAGCGTAGTTTTGGAATACCATCGCGATATCACGATCTTTAGGGGCAACGTCATTCATACGTTTGTCACCAATCATTAAGTCCCCTTTAGAAATATCTTCAAGTCCAGCAATCATACGAAGAGTTGTTGATTTACCACAACCAGATGGACCTACGAATACAACAAATTCTTTATCTTGAATATCTAAGTTAAAGTCCGTTACGGCTTGTACATCCCCATCATAAATCTTATAAATATTTTTTAATTGAATATCTGCCATGTTATGTACCTCCTCGATTTGTTAGTTTTATTGTAAATGCTTTCATAGTGAAAAGACTATGGGGAGAGTGCACAAACTTTAGAGTGATCTTTGTGCAATTTGTATACATCTTGTCCAAGAAACTCTCTTATTAATGTTTTTTTAGTGGAAGTAATAACAATAGCGAATAGACAAAAGCAGCTTGTGAGAACTGTTTCAGATCAATCCCGGTTTTATCGCTAAATTTATCGAGACGGTACTGCAAACTATTTCGATGCATATGTAATGTTTTAGCAGCTAACGATATGTTTAAATTCGATTCAAAATAAACGGAAATACTATTTAATAAATCAAAGTCATGAAGAATCTCCTCTGTAAAAAAGGATTTCATAAACTGATTTCGTTCATTTGTAGGGATAAAGGAATGTAAATAATAAACATAGGCCTCATGGATATGGAATACCCTTTTTTTTGGATTTAAGCTTTGGATATTTTCAAGACATTGTTGTTCCCATTTAAATTGTTCCATTTTGGGTTCGGCTACTTCAGCTCCAATTAAAATCGTTAAATCTGCATAAAAGTCGGAGGACATAGCATCTATTAAACTTTCAAAGTCATTTTTTTCTCGAGTCATTTCATTTGTATTAATGACAACTCCATTCTTTTGGCTAAACCAAATAATAGAACTCGGTTCCTCAGACATACTGTCCCAAATATCATGAAAGGCGTCATAATCATCAATGGATTGTTCAAGCGTGAAATGAATAAAACGTATGTTAGCGGTATTAGGAGCTAAATTTCTTTCTCCTAAAAACCATTTATTCCACTCGTTTTCTTCAGGCGTTTTCGGTTCAGGAATATGTACAAATTCTGGATAAAGCTCTTTAAGTAAAAGTAATTCTTTTTCGGTTAAGTGTTCCCTTTTAAAACCAATTGCTTCACCTTCAATATTTAGCCATAATAATGAGTCATGTACTGAAGGGCGTTGGTTTTTAACAATTCCTTCAGCAAATACTCGTTTTAATTTATCCTTGTTCATATCTAGCTCCTTTAAATGAATCTTGCCATTATTATATCAAATCATCAGAGCTTAAGGGGAGAGTTTACCTTCCATAACGAAGGAAGGGCTGTCATAAGGTCAACAAAATGCCCTTTGACAACCCTTTTTTATTGTTGTAAATCGTTATAGTCGGGGGTAGGAGAACTTTTCCTCATTAATCTTTTTCAGAGTTTGGTGGGCTTTCTTTTTCGAGTTCTCTAGCTTGTTCAATTTTGCCACTTTGATGTTCGTTTACGGTTCCTCCACCTAACCCTTCATTTATCATTCGATCCACATCCATAAAAAACTCTTCACGACCTTCTGTGTGAGCTTCTTCTTCATGTTTCTTTTTGTCAGGCATAAATTTCGCCTCCTTTTTATTAAATAGGATTTGAATAGAAAGGTTAATTATTCGTTAAATTTTTAAGGATATTTTTAACATTTTTGTGGTCGTTTTAAAATGGGTTCTCTATGCAACTTTGTCACGCTAGTATACGTACCTATATTTAGCGTATAATGAATCGAATCAAACGAATGATTGGAACAGGTGAGGAGTGACTCAAACATGGAGAATATGTGGACGATCGTATTTATGGTTATCGTCGGTGCCTTAATTGGTGGATTAACAAATTTATTAGCGATAAGAATGCTTTTTAGGCCATATAAACAAATAAAAGTAGGTACATTTAAAGTCCCTTTTACCCCTGGTTTAATTCCGAAAAGGCATCAAGAAATTGCTAAACAGTTAGGGGATACAGTCGTAAAGTACTTATTAACGAGTGACGGTTTAGCTGAGAAGGTTAAAAGTGAAGCCTTTATAAATGGTTTTACATCTTGGATACAAATAGAAGCGAATAAGGTACTTGAAAGTGAAGAAACACTTGCTAGCTTTTTAGAAAAGAAATGGAAAATCGACAAACCGAAAAAGCAACTACAATTAAAAATTGACCAACATTTAGGAGCGGAATATGAGGCTTTTTTTGATAAGCATAAAGAAACTACGATTGTGACATTAATGCCGATTGAGCTTAGTAAAAAGGTTCAACAGTCGATTCCAGCAATGGCTGAATGGATTCAAGATAATTTTGATCAAAAGTTACAAAGTTCAGAAGGGAAAGAGCAATTAAATGCGATGGTTGAGCGATATTTGCTTAAAAAAGGGACATTGGGCAATATGCTGAAAATGTTTTTAGGTAACGATAGACTTGTCGATAAACTTCAGCCACAAATAAGTAAACTGATTCAAGATGAACAAACAAAGGAATTAATTGAAAGTGTTTTAAGGAAAGAGTGGTATCAAATTCAAAATAAACCGATTGAGGACTTAAAAGGGTTGGTAACGAAAGAGCAGTTCTTGACTAATCTATCGCCATTTGTTCAAGAAAAAATGCCTGTCGTTAATTGGTTAGACAAGCCTATCTCAGAAATTTCGAAAACATACCAGGCACAAATAATCAATCGAATCATTCCATCTATTGTTAAGTTTGTGATAGATGTATTGGTTGAGCGACTACCGTTTATTTTGGAAAAACTCCAATTGGAAGAAATTGTCCGTAAACAAGTAGAGGGATTCCCATTAGAACGATTAGAAGAGATAGTTGTTTCGATAGCAAAGCGAGAATTGAAGATGATCACTTGGTTAGGAGCTTTTTTAGGAGGGTTTATTGGGTTATTCCAAGGACTTATCGTATTATTTCTTGTGTAAGTGCTTAGGTCTTTTAGGTTATAAGATGATTTATTTGTTCAGACATGTTATAGTCGTTAAGACAAATTTTTGAGGAGGACTTTAAAATGTCAAACGTATATGATAAAGCCCAAGAACTAAAGAAAGCTATTGCAGAAAGTGAAGATTTTAAAACATTAAAAACATTACACGAGCAAATTGGTCAAGATGATATTGCGAAAAAAATGCTAGATAATTTCCGCCAACTTCAATTAGACCTTCAAAGAAAACAAATGCAAGGTGAGCAAATTTCTGAAGAAGAGGTGCAAAAAGCACAACAACAATTTGAGCTTGTGCAACAGCACGAACTTATTTCAAAATTAATGGAAGCTGAACAACGCCTTAGTGTGACTATTGGTGATGTGAATAAGATTATCACTGAGCCATTAGAAGAAATTTATGGAAATCCTGATCAACAATAATTGTGTTTGATTCGGCTTTTAATTGTAAGGTCGATTTTCAATATGATATTAGTAAAAGCCCGGTTGTGTCATCTCGATGACGTTACCGGGTTTTTACTATATTGAGAAAAGGATATTCAAAGAAATCTGTTTGATGTGGGAGAGCAACCCTTGAACAGAAGAGACTAAAGGATGGAATCTATGCGTCTTGATTGGAAAGGTTCACTCCAAAGCAATTCATTGTTACTTTGTTGGACCGTTTCCTTTTTTGATTTTTTTACTAAAAAGGGTGGCTATATGAATCACAAAACCAACAAATAATCCTAATGATAGGCTACCAAGGATGACCATCCAAATATTAGTTTCAAATGAGGATGGTTGTCCTAGTGACAAAAATAGAAAAAAGAGCGGAATTAATATATATAAATAAACAGGTAGTTTCATGGGGGATGTATCCTTTCTAAATAGAGCTTGAATAAATATATAGGTGGTGAAAATCACTATTACTCATTATATGAAACCAATTGGATTTAGTCTATGGAATATTAGATTCCTTCCCAGCAAAAAGTTCTAAGATTTTATTTCAATTCATAACTATAGATAAGCACAGTCAAGTACAGAAGAGTTAGTCACCAAGAGGAGGAAACGATATGACTTATCGATTGTTAGCGATAAACATTGACGGAGCGCTTCTTCAATCAGATACGAAAATTAGTCGACAAACCAAAGCGGCAATCGACTATGTAAAAAGTAAGGGAGTCATTGTCACTTTAATTACATCAAAGCCTTATTTGTCAGCTTTAAAATTTGCAAAAGCTTTAAAACTTGAGGAGTATATGATTTGTAGTGATGGAGCGTATATCGCTAAAGACAAAGAGGAAGCATTATATTCAAATCGAATTAAAGAGGCTCAAGCAGAGGAAATTGTCGATATTTTTGAGCGCTATGATTGTCATTTTCGAGTCTTCCATGAGTTTTATTCCCTTGGAAATAAGATAAAACAGAAAAATCATATGGTTGCTAAAATGACATTGAATTTAGATGAACCAAGATTCTACCCATTGTCATTTGTTGATTCGGTTTATGACCGTTTAGTTGATAATCCGTTAGCACCGTTAAAGATACAAGCTCAGTTTGCACTAGAGGATGAGTTAAAAAGAGCGATTGACCAAATAAAGGAGATGAATCAATCTTTTATTATAAAAACAGGCTCATCTAATCAGATTGAAATTATTCAATCAGGAGTATCTAAAGTCAAAGCACTTCGTTTACTCGCCAATTATTTGAATGTGAAAATGGAGGAAGTTGTGGCTATCGGAGTAACTGAAAGTGATCGTGAAATGGTGGCAGAAGCAGGTTTAGGAGTTGCAATGGGAGATGCGATAGACGAGGTTAAACAGGTCGCAAGTTGGGTGACCCGCTCAAAAGAAGAGGACGGTGTCGCTTATATGGTACGAGAAGTCTTTAGAAAGCAACTACGAGTGCAAATATAACCATAAAAGGAACGATTGCTTTAGAAATGCGTCGGTTAAGTGATTATTACTGTCGCTCTCCAGCTTGTCGAAAAAGTCTCTTTTACGAGACGATCGGCAAGCTTTTTGCATTTGCGGGAGTAATTATGATAGGCGCTCATGTGCTGCACCTTAAGTTGGGTGACCTGCATTTAGTAGGCATAGCTTTATAGATTAGCAACATTTTGTATTTGAAATATTTAATTAATTGCTACTTTCATATTTATTGATTTATAATAATAAAAAAGCTTCGGTTTTAGAAGGAAGGGGGGATAAGATGTTTGAGGTTATTATTGATACATGGTCTTTTTGGTGTAGTGTACTCTTAACGATTTGGTTAGTAGCGGCATATACAAAGGCAGAATTATTTCGCTTTGAATATGCTCATAAAACTTACTTGTTTTCAAGAAAACTAAACTTTTTAACAAAAGAGATCGAATTGTTACCTATCAATAGTTGCATTCAGAGGTTTTATCGTCCTAAAATTCCTTGCTACTATGATCATTCAAATGATGATGAAGATTCTTCCCTTATTAATTTTGCGAAATAATCGTTTAATTAATAAGGAGGATTTAAGTGAAATCAAATACAAAAGTTCTAATCTTTTTATTATTTATTGCTGTACTTTTAGCAGGCTGTGGTACGAATCAACCTATTAGTGCTGAATCAACAGGAGTCTGGAATCACTTTTTTGTTTATCCGATGTCTTGGCTCATTATTCAGACGGCTGGAATTTTTAAAGGGAACTTTGGGATTGCGATCATTCTAGTAACGATTTCGATTCGTTTTCTCTTGTTACCGCTCGTATTAAAGCAGCAAAAAAGCTCTAAAGCGATGCAGGCGTTGAAACCTGAATTAGATGAACTCCAAAAAAAGTATAAGTCCGATAAACCAGATCCAAAAAAACAGCAGGAAATGCAAAAGGAAATGATGGCTCTTTATCAACAGCATGGTGTAAATCCAATTGCTGGTTGTTTGCCGATGTTGGTGCAAATGCCTATTTTAATGGCGTTTTACTTTGCAATTATGAGGACTGAAGCGATTGCCGGAACCTCCTTTTTATGGTTCAACTTAGGACAACCTGATTTGTTTTTACCTTTTGTGGCCGGTGTAACAACAATGATTCAGTTAAGAATGACTTCAGCTGAAATGCCCGCTCAGATGAAAATCATTATGTATATTATGCCTGTGATGATTGTTGTTGCGGGATTATCGTTACCTTCTGCCTTATCTATGTATTGGGTTGTCGGAAATATATTTACGATTTTCCAAACGTATTTTGTTGTTATTTTGCCGAAGAAACAAATAGAGCAACAACAAGTATCAAAAGTATAAATGATGACGTAAGCTCCTAAAAAGTGAAAGCTTTTTAGGAGCTTTTTTACGTTAGGGAGCAGGCAAAATGTTAGTGATGTAAAGGGTTTACGAATGTTTTTTTATTACTCAGAGATTGCTTTTAGCTCCGCATTCACCCATTTTCTTTTAATGAATAGACTATTTTATGAGTTTAAGAAAGGGGTGTAAAGATGAATCAGCAGCACAATTTGGAACAAATTAAAGTGAGTTGTCAACAATATATAAATCAGCCTGTTTCTGTTCAGTATCAAGGGCAAGTGATTAATGGAGTAATTGAAAATGTTGATGATGAGCAGTTGTATTTATTAGTTGCCGTTGATGATAATGGCCAGTATGTTGATTTAGCTCAACTTATGCAGGAGCAATACCAGAGCGGTTCACATGAACAAGAGCAGATTCAAAGAAATCCTTACTATAATCCATATCCAGCATATTATCCAGGTTATTATTACCCAAGTTATTATCCGTACCCGAGACCTATTAATTGGAATCGCCTTGTCTTACCACTTGCGGCCTTAACAGCTATTGCGTTATTATAATTTTGCTTTAGTAGAGCATATGTAAAGCTATTTTCATTGGCATTCAACCTCCAATGAAGATAGCTTTTTTTGAATCGAGCAAATAAAGGACATTTTTCACAAGATTCAGGGTTAATTTGTAAAAAATAGTGTGAACTTGTCTAAACAGGTGCATATTTAAATAAGAAAAGGTATGATAGGATCAAAATTAAGGTTTCATTTACCAGTAATAGTGGAATAATAAATTTATTAACTATGCCGTTAAAATTGGAGAAACTTTTCAAAAATATAAGAGGTTAATTGAGGAGGATGCGAGTTGAGTGAGTATCTCGTTTATCTAGTAGAAGATGAAGAAAATTTATCAGAAGTATTAAAAGCTTATTTGGAAAAAGAAAATTGGGAAGTAAGAGTGTTCGATAATGGTCAAGATGCGGCAGATGCCGTTGAGGATAAACCACATTTATGGATATTAGATATTATGTTACCAGGAATGGATGGTTATCAATTATTGAAAACAATTAAACAAAATGAAGATACACCGGTTATATTCATTTCAGCACGGGACCAAGATTTAGATCGAGTATTAGGACTAGAAATGGGAAGCGATGATTATTTAGCTAAACCATTTCTACCACAAGAGTTAATTATCCGAGCAAAAAAGCTTATTAATCGAGTATATGGAACATCGAATCAGGAACAGAAGAAAATAGAAATCAATCAATATGTTGTTGATCCAATTGGGCGTACAGTTGCTGATATGGAGATTGGTGAGGATGCCCTTGTTGATTTGACAACGAAAGAGATGGATCTTGTTTTATTATTAACAGGTGATATTGGAAAAGCTTTTTCGAGAGATAAAATTATTGAGCATGTGTGGGGAGAAAATTATTTCGGCTCTGAACGTGCGGTTGACGATGTCGTTCGTCGTGTCAGGAAAAAGATGCCAAGAGTTCATCTTGAAACACTGTATGGCTATGGCTACCGAATCTTATCATCATGATTAAAGTAAATTTAACGCAACGAATTTGGCTTGCGTTTATATCCCTAATTGTGTTAGTTGGATTATCCGTGATTATTATTTTTCCGATTTCCATTAAGGATACATTAACAGAGGAAACTTATCGCTTAATTGAAAGAGAACAGGAACGCCTTAGCAATCCGCTAATTGATTTTATTAATCCTCCAGATGATGATGGTGGTTTTCTTGACCGTAGTGAGGCTGGCAAGGTGTTTCATTTAGTTATTTTTGATACACTTGGCAGACCCCCTGGTGGTGATACGATCCCACCAGCAGATGTTTTACGGCAAATGGCGGTCAATGCCTTTAATCAAGATGCTATACATGGACGCTATGAATTGCAATACGGTGGACAAACGGTTTTTTATGTCGTAAAAGAGGACGTGCTCTGGGGCCAAAAAGCGTATCGTATTTCGTTTATGTGGGATACATATCGGGATCAAATGGTGAACAAGCTTTGGGAACGCTTGCTGTATTTATTTTTATTAACGAGTGTCCTTAGTTTGCTTCCGGCGATTTGGTTAAAGCATTATCTTAGACAGCCATTAATCATTTTAGGAAATCATCTAGAGCAAATTGCGAACCGGGATTGGAAAGAGCCTCTTAAGTGGAAAGGGGATGAAGATTTCCAAAGGTTATCCGATCAATTTGAGAAGATGAGGCAGAACTTGAATATTTATGATAGTGCTCAAAAAACATTTATTCAGCACGCTTCACATGAGCTAAAAACACCGATAATGGTCATCAAAAGTTATGCTCAATCTGTAAAGGATGGTATTTTGCCTAAACAAAACTTAGAGCGTACAATGGACGTTATCATTGAAGAAAGCAATCGAATGGAGCGTAGAGTCATTGATATGCTCTATTATACGAAGCTTGATTCATTTAAAGAAGATGCATTAAATCAAAAAGAGTTTATTTTTGGCTCGTTAGCTTTTGAAATTGAAGAAAGATTTCGTGTCCAACGGGAAGATGTTAAAATTTATGTAAATCATTCGGATATGAAATTAAAAGGTGATGAAGAACAATTAGAAGTTTTATTAGAAAACCTAGTTGAGAATGCATTACGTTATGCTGTCAGTTCGATCTGGATTGATGCCGAACAAAAAGAGGACAAAATCATTATTTCAGTTGAAAATGATGGGGAGCCAATTCCTGAGGATGACATTCCAAAGCTTTTTAATCCTTTTTACAAAGGGAATAACGGAAAATTTGGCTTAGGTTTGGCGATTGTTAAACGAATTGCGGAGCTTCACCACGGCTATGCGGAAATTGAAAATACAGCTTCTGGGGTAAAAATGAAAGTGTATCTTCCAGCAATTGAAGAACTGGAAACAAACCCTAAAGCAAAACGCAAAAATAAAAAGCAATAAATATAGTCTAGGATTTATATTAGATGTTGAGTTAAAAACAAAGCGCTCTAAAAAAGTTGGACGACTGTCATTCTGGTCATCCAACTTTTTCTTATTGGAAACTCCTTATATATTGTATCTAACATAACCTCCTGTACAAAGGTGCTATTTGCAATTAAATAATAAGATGCCTCTTGTTTTGTATCGCTTAGGAGGAAGGCAGACGGTGAAAAGTATGCTATACTAATACAAATACATTAGGCTCGAGGTGATAGGATGAGTAAAGGAATCAGATATCATCAAGTAGGAGATAAAATTGATAGTTATTTTCTTATCAAAACAGCAACAAGAGGAATAGCGAGTAATGGGAAGCCATTTCTAACGTTAATCTTGGGTGATCATTCTGGCGAGATTGATGCAAAGCTATGGGGCTGTTCTCCAGACGATGAGGCGACATTCGTAAGCAAGTCGATCGTTCACTTAACGGGTGAACTAGGAGAATATAGAGGAAGAAACCAATTGAAATTACAAAGTATCAGACCAACGACGGCGATGGATAATGTAAAGTTGGCTGATTTTGTTCGTTCAGCCCCACTTTCTCCGGAGGATATGTTAGAGCAAGTCACTCAATATATTTTTGAGATGAAAAACCCTAATATCCAACGTATTACACGTCATTTATTAAAAAAACATCAGGCAGCCTTTTTGGAATCGCCAGCAGCAACCAAAAATCATCATGAGTTTTTCTCAGGGCTTGCTTATCATGTCGTCTCGATGTTACATATTTCAAAAAGCCTTTCCCAATTGTATCCGTCTCTAGATACAGATTTATTGTATGCTGGGATCATCTTACATGATCTAGGAAAAGTTCGGGAATTATCAGGTCCAATTGATACAGTCTATACATTAGAAGGGAATTTACTTGGGCATATTACAATCATGGTTAATGAAATTGACGAAGCGGCAAAGGAATTAAATATTGAAGGAGAAGAGGTATTAATTCTCCAGCATATGGTTCTAAGCCATCATGGTAAAGGGGAATGGGGAAGTCCAAAGGCACCTCAAATTAAAGAAGCAGAACTCCTACATTTGATTGATAATATTGATGCAAAAATGAATATGTTAGATCGAGCGTTAGAGAGGGTTCAGCCGGGAGGTTTTTCTGAGAGAGTGATGGCATTAGATAACAGAAGCTTCTATAAACCTAGCTTTCATGAACCCCCATTAGACTTATAATAGGTAATCACTATATTTAAAGGAAAGCTGTTGAGGGGAAACTCAGCAGCTTTTTTGCTATTCCTTTTATTACAATGTAAGCAGAAGCTCTTGTGTCTTAGCAAAATATGATTGCAGAGTGTGTTTTACTCAAGTTTGTTAGTTCTATCTAAATGAACTATTGCATACTTAATAGTAATGGACAAGTTTTAAAGGAGGAAAAAAATGAATTCAAATAAGGCAAGTCAACGAATCGCTTTATTTTTACTAATTGCTCTTGTTGTAGTCTTTCTATTTACGCAAACAAGTTTAGGGGGAATACTATTAGCAAGCCCTTGGTGGATCTTCCTCGTTATTTTTGGGATTTTGTTTAGTGCCTATATGAGCATGAAGTACTCTCTAGAGGAACGTCATGTTGAGCATGAATTCATTGAAAAAGAGGGACAAATTTATCTTGAAAGAATAGAAGAGGAAAGAGAAAAAAGGAAGATAGAAAAATCCTAGCGATTTCTAATCGCTAGGATTTTATTATGGCTCTTATTCTTCTTCATCTGCCCCTGCTCCAGGAGCTTCGTTTGAGAATAAATCACTATATCTTGAGTCTCTAACATCAATATCAGCCTCATCTAAAATTTCTGCTAAAACCTCAGGGCCTGATTTTGCTTGTTGAGCTTCTAAAGCTGCTGCAATTTCTTCTTCAAAGTCTTCAAAAGTTGATTTTTTTCCAGTTACTTTAATGATATGGTAGCCATATTCTGATTGAACGATTTCGCTTACTTCGTCAATTTCTAATTCAAAAGCGGCTTCAGAAAATTCAGGAACCATTTGACCACGAGGGAAGTACCCAAGCTCGCCACCTCTTGAAGCTGAACCATCAATGGAGTACTCAATCGCCAACTCAGCAAAGTCTTCACCGGCATTAATTTTCTCTAAAATTTCTTCTGCTTCTTCTTCTTCTGTTACAAGGATATGACTTGCTTCTACTTGTTCTTCATACATCTCTTGGTTTTCTTCGTAATACGCTTGTTTATCTTCATCTGTTACATTTACATCCTTTTTCGCTAACGCTTCGATAACAAGAGGAGGAATAATATAACCTTCGATAAATTGATCAACAGACGTCACGTGAATATTGAAGTTATTTTCAAGTGCTTCAAATAGTTCTTCATCTGTTTCAATTTGTAAATTCGTTTTTAAATAATCTAATTCTTCATCAATTTCCTCTTGTGTCACTCCTGAATTTTCCTGTTGACCAAGGATGGCTTGGCGCTCCACTAATTCAGAAAGAGTTTCATCTCCATAACGACTTTTTAAGATGGAAACGAGTTCACCTTCTGTAATTTCTGTTCCGTTTACTACAACAATAGGAGCATCGTCTGCTGTTGTATCCTCGTTGTTACATGCTGCTAATAATGTAAAGGCAGCTAGTCCTACCGCAGTAAGTATGTACTTTTTCATTTTTTTCACTCCTCTAAGTTAGGTCGACACTGTCATAATCTAATCACAGGGTCTACTATACCATAAATAGTTAAATTAGAAAAAGTTTTTCGTAAAGGATCATTAAATTGGATCACCTTTATTTGTGGAAAACGCTGAATTTTTTTGTTTTCTGGACAAAAGAATAAGGTTTTTAGCCTTAATTTGGGTCATTCGCCCAGTACAGATAGAAGGCATTTGCATAAGATATCCTAACAAAGCACAGAGGAGGTGTTATTATGTCTCACGCATACCAAGGTGGATTTGCGTTGATCGTTGTATTGTTCATCTTATTAGTCATTGTAGGTGCAGCTTGGTTGTAAGCTGGCGACGACATCTCTTTTTTTTGGAGTAATCAATCACATAGCTTCAACTAAACTAAAAATTAAATTATTCTAAGGAGGATTTACTATGGGTTATTCATACGGAAATAGCGGTTTCGCGTTAATCGTTGTATTATTCATCCTATTAGTTATCATCGGTGCTTCTTGGGTTTGCTAATAGTTGAACTGAAATAGAAAAAAGAGTGAGCCAAATCGGTTCACTCTTTTTCGTTCCACAGGAAATTAAATTGAATCATAAAAAAGGATTACTTATAATTACGTAAATAAAATCTTAACATAAGTTGAAGTTAAAAGAATCGTCATCAAAATATTAATTGTACGAAAAACTTGTGGTTGTTTTTCGAGTGGAATTTCACGACGTTCACATAACGCATCGGTCATTGAGTTCATTGAATAAAGGATAAAGACCGCAAATAGAATTAAAAAGAAGACCATTAGTCTGCCTCCAGTCTAGCCAAGTGATAGTTAAACTTTATCAAATCTACTCAAAAAAAGATAGAGATATGCTACTTTTTATGCGTTTATCGGGTAGTTATTTTTAGATTAATAGGGAAAATAATGAAATTGGATGATTCTCCAATGGTTGATTGGATGTATAATTGGGAATAGAAATAGGAACTAGAACAGATGATGAAGGAGAATGGATAAGGAAAGGAATGTGATGATGAGGTTTGTAACGTGGAAGACGGCTTTTTGGGGTCTACTTATTATTAATTTGTTAACCTTTTTAGCGATTTTTCTCTTTTTAAGGAGTATGAGTATTGATGAGAGTGAATTAAATCGTTCTGAGCTAATAAGACCTACTAGTGGGGATGTATTATTGGAAGTGACAAGTAGTAAGGAACAAATTTTACAGCTCATTTACTCGACCGATTTAGAATCTGAACAAGATTTTGTGATTGAGTTTGAGGGGGCTTATGTGAAGTATCAATCATCGATTCGAATTTTAGGACAAGATATCGGTTTTACCGTTTATTTAGAGCCTGTTGTTGCTGGAAATGGTGATTTGTTGTTAAATGTGAGACAAGTGCAATTAGGCTTTTTTGATATCCCGGTCAGTATGATACTAGCAGGCATGGGGGAGTCGACAGATTTTCCTGAGTGGGTCGTCGTTGATTCAGGAAACGAGTTATTACATGTTCAAATAACAGAGCTTGATCTTGGTGCTAATTATTATTTGCAATTTAAAGAGTTTGATGTCCAGGCGGATAATATTAAATTGGAGCTAGTAGCAAAGTGATTCATTTAGTGCTGTAATGAATTAAATGATTAAAAATTATGTTACAAGAATAAATTTGTTTTTCATATACAATAACTAACAGAAAAAGGCGATGAGAAAAGATTCATTTCTCATCGCCTTTCTTTTCCGGATTAGTCTATCCATTCCGTTCTAATTAAGGTGGATTGATTAAGAACTTGAAGTTTCTAGTGCTGGAATAATCGGGTCCTCAACCTCACTCTTTTTTAAGCTACCATCAGAATCATTAAAATCATTTTCTAGTTTCATTAATGATTGTTCAAATGTATCGACAAAGTCAGAACCATAAATATGACGGACGATGCTAATAATTTCAGAGAATTCAGGGAACTTACCATAAAGTTCTTTAATTGGTAGTGCCCCTTCCAAAGTGCTATACGTATTTAACTGATAGGATTCCATTGTCTTTAAAAATAAACTTCTCCCTTCATCTGTTAAGCATACGTATGTATTACGCTTATCTGTATCCCTTTTTGAAAAGGTCAAGTAGCCTTTTGTTTCTAACTTTTTTGAAAAGTTAAAGGCAGTCGATACATGCATAACACCAAACTTGGCAATGTCAGAAATAGCGGCTCCATCTAATTGATAAGCAATCCACAAGATGTGGTGCTCGTTAATATTTAAATCAAATGGCTTTATCCACTTTTGCCAATCCTTTTCAACCGATTTCCATAATGCTTTACTTAATTGTGCTACTTTATGACTGAAAATAACAGACTGTAACAACGAATTGGATTCATGTTGCTCCATATTGCTCCTCCCATCCCAAAAAAGGTTCATTTTCTTTTTTCTCTCTACTAAAAAAATTATAGTTGAATATTTTCACTTCTTATTATGACAAGAAATGAAGAAAAAAGAAAGACCAAAACAAGCGTTTAAACAAACTTTTTTGAAAATTTAAATAGTTATTTTTTCTCAATTATATAAAAAAATGTTATATTAAGGGCGATCCTTTAATTGATCCATACTGTTCTTAAAATCTTTTAGCTCAGATTTTAATTGAGAAACTTGGGGACTCACTTCATTTTTCCATTGGCAAGCAGCTTCCATTAGGTCGCTACCGAGTTCTTTTACAGAGTTTTGTGTGAGTGACGCTGTTTCTTTTAACTGGTCAACGAGTTGCTTGCTATCTTCTTTAAATTCAAGGACAACCTTTTTCGAATCTTTTGCTTTCCCTTTAATCGACTGACAAAGCTCTTTTCCAGATGTTGGAGTGGAGAGTAAGCTAACAGTGGCAGCGATACTTGCTCCAGTTAAAAAGCCAACAACATACCATTTTGCTTTCATAGTTTATCACCTTTCCTTTTTTTGTGTGGAATCATTATTTATCATGATCGATCATACACATGATCAAGGAGGGATTTTATGGATGCACTCATTTTATTAACGCTCTCGATTTGCTTACTTTCTTTATATAGTAGTGTGTATATCGGTATTCAAATAAAGAAAAAAGGAGACAAGACTGAGCGCTTAAAATGGACTCGTTCTATATATCTTATGTCAGGGATTACAATTATTGCGGCAATCATTACCATTTGGTTGATTATTTTTACGTACTTTTAATGGAAGCTCATTACGCGTTTTCTTTAAATTGAATCATTAGCTCTCGCAAAGCGATACAAGCATCTATAGGCACGGCATTATAGATGGAAGCACGACAGCCTCCAACTGAACGGTGGCCGTTAAGTCCGACAAAACCTTGTTCCTTTGCTTTGGCTAAGAACTGTTGATTTAATTCTTCATTTCGCAAGTTAAATGTAACGTTCATTAGTGAGCGACTTCCTTTTTCCGCGTGACCAACATAAAAGCCATTACTTTCATCAATTGTATCGTAAATAATTTTGGCTTTTTCTTCATTTTGTTTTGCGATTGCTTCCGCTCCACCCAAATCCTTTATCCAATCCAATACATTTCGAAGCATATAGATGGAAAATGTAGGAGGGGTATTATAAAGGGAATCTGACTTTATATGAGTTGCGTATTGTAGCATAGTCGGAACTTGTTCTACTTTGGTATTGAGTAAATCCTTCTTAACGATAACAACTGTAACACCTGAAGGTCCAAGGTTCTTTTGTGCCCCAGCATAAATCATTCCAAATTGATTGACTTTAAGTGGGCGAGATAAGATATCACTTGACATATCAGCGATAAGTGGAGCGTGATTTATCTCTGGAAAGTTCTGATATTGTGTACCGTAAATCGTGTTATTTGAGGTAATGTGAAGATAAGCATCATTTTCGTTTAATTGGAATTCAGAAAAGTCTGGGATGCTCTGGTAACTATTTGCTTTTGTAGAGGCAGCTATATGTGTTTCACCCAAAAGCTTAGCCTCTTTTAAAGCTTTTTCTGACCACGAACCGGTTAGCACATAGTTACCAATGGTTCCTTTTGTTAAAAGGTTCATTGGTAACATAGTAAATTGTAAGCTCGCCCCACCTTGTAAGAATAATATTTGATAATCATTTGGGATTTGAAGGAGCTCACGTAATAAATTTTGAGCTTGTTCATGAACTTCCTCATAGCTTTGACTACGATGACTTAATTCCATCACAGACATTTGAGTATCGTTAAAGTTAAGCAATTCTTTTTGTGCTCGTTCTAAGGCTGGTTTAGGTAATGCGGAAGGACCTGCATTAAAGTTAAAAACTTGTTTTACCATACTCTCCACTCCTTTTATTAAATATTGTAAGAATAGTCCGCTCTACCTGTCATACTCTCTCTATTTTGGTAAAGCGTTATATTGCTAAATAACGAATAATACGAATATCGTAACATAATTAAGTAGAAAAGGATCAGCTTTTTTAGTATTTTCTGACTCCTTTTTTATTTCTTTTTTGTGCATAAAGATGTGAGGAAGGAAAAAACTCGTAATTTAAAGTTAAGAAAGGGGATACAGCAATGGAAATCATAAAGGTTCAAAAGGAACACCGATTATTTAAACAAGCTGTTGAAGCTTTTTGGAATATTTGGGGCGAGGGAAAAGGACCATTTTATTATATTAAAAAATATATATACGAAGCGGAGCATGATTTTCGGAAGTGGTAAATAGATTTTAATGTCCACTTAGCTAATCTCGTTTAAAAATAATCAAAGCCGATGTATTTTACAAGTGAAATATCATCGGCTTCTTCTATACAAGGGCTTTTGGGACAACTATTTTGTTAAAACTACATTCAATAATGATTTTTACTCTCAAATAGGCTAAGGGGATATTAGAACATTTAGCCAAGACATTATAATTTGAGGGTATGTTGTTATTAAGCTTTGAATCTTTATAAATTATTCTTTTACATAAGCCGCAATTGCTTCAGCCATTTTCTGTAAATCATCACCGCTATATTCGGAACCGTGCTCTTTCCAAACGGCTCCAAAGCCATCGCCTTTTCCGTAGCGTGGGAGTAGGTGCATGTGGTAATGAAAGACAGTTTGTCCTGCTTCTTTACCATTATTATTGACTAAATTTAAGCCGACAGGTTCAAATGTATCTTTTAGCGCCTGAGCAATCTTTGGAACAACCGTAAATAAGTGACTCGCCACATCTGGTGTCAGTTCATAAATATCTTTTTGATGTTTTTTTGGAATAACTAATGTGTGGCCTTTTGTCACTTGGCTAATGTCCATAAATGCCAGAACATGTTCATCTTCATAAACGGTAGCAGCAGGAATTTCCTTTTGAATGATTTTGCAAAAAATACAATTAGGGTCGTGTGACATAATTTGAACCCTCCCTTTCTTATATTGGATATATTTTCTCCACTATAAACGAGTTCTTGAACGGTTTGCAAGCTTGTTCTTTTTAATTGAGAATGGAGACAGCTGAAAAATGCTGAGCGTTGAAATGGAGGCTTTATCATTTAGTGTACTCCACTCGCTGCATGCCCTACGCGTTCCGCGGGTGAATCGGGAGCCTCCTCACGACAAGTCGCTGCGGGGTCTCCCGTATTTCACTAGTCCCGCAGGAGTCTCCGGGCATTCCGCTCGCTCCGCTTTGGTCAAAGAAAAAAGAGTTGAAGTCATAATTGACCAGCTAATGAATCTTTTAATTGTGTAATGGTCTTCCTTGTTAATGGGGAGAATCAGATTTATTCAGTGACCTCATGAACCTAGCTAGAATCTCATTTTATGATTATAAGCCGTAAATTAATTGGATAAAAAATGAAGAAATGCTAAACTGAGAATATTAAATCAATCTAGCAGTTAACGATTATAAAAAAATAAATGAGTTCAAGAAAAGTAGGGGGTACATGATGACAGAAGTACTTAAAATCAATCAGCTAACAGGGGGGTATCACCCTAAGAGGCCAATTTTACATAATGTTGATTTTTCTGTAAATGCAGGGGAGATCGTAGCATTAATCGGATTAAACGGGGCTGGAAAAAGTACAACGATTAAACATATTTTAGGGTTATTGGATGCAACGAGTGGTAGCATTACGATTAATGGTCAGACATTCCAAAACGCTCAAAATACATATCGTCAATCTTATGCCTATATTCCGGAAACACCGATCTTATATGATGAGTTAACGCTTTGGGAGCATTTAGAGTTAACCTCACTTGCTTACGGCATTGAGACGAACGTTTTTAAAGAAAGAGCCGAGCAGTTATTAAAGGAATTTAAAATGGTCAAAATGAAAAAATGGTTTCCTAGTCATTTTTCTAAAGGGATGCGACAAAAGGTGATGATTATGAGTGCTTTTCTAACACAGCCGCCTGTTTATATTGTTGATGAGCCGATTGTTGGACTTGATCCTGTTGGGATTCAATCGTTTTTAGATTTAATTTCAGATGTGAAAAATCAAGGGGCCGCCGTTTTGATGTCGACACATATATTAGCGACAGCGGAGCGATATTGTGACCGTTTTGTCATTTTACATCATGGAAAAGTTGTGTTGTACGGAACGCTTGCTGAAATGAGGCAAACGTTAAAGATGCCAAATGCAACCTTAGATGAAATTTATCTTGAAATGACAAAGGATGAAATGGCATGAAGGATGGAATGAGTCTTTGGCGAGAGCGAGTCGGAAACTATTGGAATGAGGCGATGCGATATTTGCGTTTAATCGCAAATAGTGGCTTTCTTTTTACCATCTATATTCTGATCTTAATTGGGAGCTCTTATTATAGTCAATTATTAGAGCGGTTGCCTGAGAATTTCCCAACATTATGGATTTTTACAATTATTTTTGCTCTGATGTTAACACGAAATAAAGTCAGAACTTTCCTCAAACACCCGGATATTGTTTTTTTATTGCCGTATGAATCACAATTAAATCGTTATTTTAAGGCGTCGATTATTTATTCTTTTGTGTGGCATGTTTTTTATTTATTTGTTGTGATGGTGGTTTTAGCACCGCTATTTCAACTGAGATTAGCGGATGAAGCCGGTTCGTTTTTCTATGTCATTCTATTATTAATTATCGTAAAGGCTTGGAATATGCGTGTGAGTTGGGCAGAACAAAGATTGCAGTCAGAAAGCGAACGCATAAGTCATACGATTTTGCGCTTATTTATTAATTTAGCTTTTGCCTATCTCGTCTTTACAGGGGCGGAACTTTTATATCTAGGTGGATTATTTGTCTTAATGCTCGTACTTTTATTCTTTTATTATGTGGGACTAGAAAAGAAGCTTGTATTAAAATGGGAACATCTAATTGATGTTGACGAACGAATGGTTATGACGTTTTACCGAATTGCCAATGCTTTTGCGGATGTCCCGCAACTAAGAGGGAAAGTTCGTGAAAGAAAGTATTTACGTTTTGCGGTTGATTTTTTAGTTGGACGTAAAAAAACTGTGTACACATATTTATTTGCCCGTTCCTTTATTCGTGCAAATGATTATTTAGGAATTTATGTGCGGCTCGTGGTGATTGCGGCGATGTTTTTATATGGTTTTCAAATTAATTGGTTACAAGCTGTTCTATTATTGCTCTTTATGCATATGGTGATGATGCAGTTATCGACTTTATGGTTTCATTACGATACCAATATGTGGGTTGATTTATATCCAATCAATGAAGATGATAAAAAAGAGGCCTTAACCCAAGTGAGCTTTCGGTTAATGTTATTAATGACTTTTATTCTCTTTCTTGTCTTATTGGTTTCGTCCCCTCTACAAGTATCGTTACTGTTACTGTTGATTGGGAGTGTCTTTAGTTATATGGCAAGCCACCATATTATTCATCGAAGAAAAAGAAGAAAGGCGTAATATCGTCTCGTTAGAAAGGGGAATCGACTCATGGTATATGAACAAATTGCATGGGAGGAATTAACCCGTTGGAAAAGGAAGTTGAGAAAAAATCAATCAATGACAAGCCGTTTTACGAAAAAATGGCAAAATAAATTCAATGGAATGGTTCCAGAAAAGTTCCATACGGTCGTGACAACAAGTATTAAAAACATGGTTCAAGCGACGATTTATGGGACAGAAGTTACGTCCAAACATAAACCACTACAAGCACTAACTTTAAAAGAACAAGAGGAGCAAGCCAAGGCTTTAATTGAAAAGTATAAAAAAACAGCGGCTATAGAAGGGGCGGGAACCGGCTTTGGTGGTATTTTGCTCGGCATGGCTGATTTCCCTCTATTATTAAGTATTAAAATGAAGTTTTTACATGATATGGCGTCCGTGTATGGTTTTGACGTTCGTGATTATCGGGAGCGCCTGTTCCTGTTATTAATCTTTCAATTAACTTTTTCGAGTGATGATAAAAAGCAAATGATGTTAAATAGGTTAGAAAACTGGGAGATAGAGCGGCTTGAATTGCCGGCAGAAGATGAATATGTTTCCCACATTGATTGGAAGGAATTTCAGCTTTCTTATCGTGACTATATTGATATTCCGAAGATGCTCCAATTGATTCCTGGCTTTGGAGCGATTGTTGGAGCGACTGTTAATTATCATTTTCTTGATTTATTAGGAGAAACCGCGATGAATGGTTACCGCATGCGTGTGTTAAAGGAATTGAACTAAAAATGCATAACGGAATGTGAAAAAAAGCTATTCGCTATTGTCTGTAAAGGACGTTAGCGAATAGCTTTTTTAAATATCAAATGGAGTGAATTGTGCTAAAAAGGCAGAGATTTGAGCGAATTTTCCTGATATGAGTAAAAGGCCGAGGGCGACCATGATCGCACCACTAATCTTTTGGATTCTTGGCAACCATTTATTAAATTTACGTAGCTTATCAATCGATTTTGAATAAATAAGGCCAACGAGTAAAAATGGTAAGCCAAGTCCCATCGAGTAAATAAATAAATAGAACATTGCTTGACCGATTTCAGCCATGGAAGCCATATACAAAATCGCGGATAAAATTAATCCAATACAAGGTGTCCAGGCAGCTGCAAATAAAAATCCTAACATTAATGAGCCGGCAAAACTTGAGCTTTTCTTAGGCTTTTTTTGAATTCGCTTTTCACTTAGGAGCATCTGTAAGGAAATAACGCCGATCATTTGTAAACCGAAAATGATAATAATAATGCCACCAATTCGTTCAAATAACAGACGATATTCTAAAAATAGTGCTCCAATAAATGTTGAGGAAGCTCCCAATAGTAAAAAGATAATCGTAAAACCGCCAATAAACCCAAGGCTTCGTATAAGAATAAGCTTTGTTGAAGCATTAATTTTATTGTCACTAATCGAAGCTCCTGTTAATTGAGCTAAATAAGCAGGGATTAGTGGGAAAATACAAGGTGAAAAGAATGAGGCAAGACCAGCTAAAAAGGCCAAACCAATCGTTACTTCAGCCATAAAAAGAACCTCCCTTAATGATTACATCGTAAAAGTTAATAAAAAAACTGGATATTATATTCGTTAAATCAATATGTACGGACTTTTGGAAATAGACATGTTATCTCAAGCAACTTCTACATTATAAAGGAAAAGAAGACAAAACCAAAAAAGAAAAGACTAACATTCACGAAAAGGACACATAAGGCTGAGAAAAAGATCAGCCTTAAGGCGGAGAAGAAACCATTCTTCAGCTCGGCTTCAAAGTTATAAAAGTTGATTAGAATAAAAGTAAGTTAAAACAAAGGAGGGGAGACAGTTGAATAAAGTGGTAAAAATAATCGGTGGTGCATTCCTAATTTTTATTGGAATTACAATGATATTAAGTTTGATGGGCATCCATTTAGGAGGACTATTTGGTCTTATTGTAGGAGCAGGTCTGCTGTATTGGGGCTACTCTAGATGGCAAGAGCGTGGTGAGTGGAGCTTTGGAACGATTATCATTATTGCTTTAGGTACACTTATTATATTTGGTGGACTTGGTGGGATTATCAGTTTACTTATCGGAATCTTATTGCTATATGGGGGTTATCGAATGATTACTTCCAAAGGTAAAAATCGAGATGTGATAGAAGATGATTTTGATTTCGATGATTCTTATCAAGCGAAAAGAAAATATGATTCATTTGATGATGAGTTTGACCGACTAATGAATAAATAAAAAATGGAGGGGTTTTAAATGGCATTTGCACGTATTCGTAGATTTCTTTCAGCTTCAATTCATGAGGGATTAGATAAAGTCGAGGATCCGGTCGTGATGGTGAAACAATTTATGCGCGAAATGAAAGAAGAAATGGTAAAAATGGAGCAAGCGATTGATAAACAAGAAAGGTTACAGTTCACTTTAAACCGTGATAAGGAAACCGCAGAAGCGATTGTGCAAAAAAGGTCCCAACAAGCAAAAGCGGCCGTGGATGTCGGGGAAGAGGAGCTCGCTAAAAAAGCATTATTAAGCAAAAAGGAAGCGTATGAGCAAGCAATTCGTTATGAGCAATTGATTTCAAAAAGCGAAGAGCATATGATGGAATTGAAACAAAATATTGAACAACTACAAAAAAAGTATATTCAATTACGTGATAAAAAAATGGAGCTCACTTTAAGAGTACAAGCGGCTAAAGCGAATGAAGAATTAAAGCGTTCCATTCAGCGTCATTCGATTCGCCGTGTGGATGAAGGGTTTGAAAAGATTGAAGATCAAATGTTAGAAATGGAATGGAAGCATAAAACGCCGAGCACACGGTCGTTTGAAAATGAACAAATGATTTATGATGCTGAAATCGAGCAAGAATTAAAGCAACTAAAAGAACAAAAGCAAGCTTAATTGATGATTATGGAGGAGGCGAGTAAAAAAACTCGCCACCTTTTTCTTCTAGAAAAAATAGGAGGGGGAGAGTTGTGAAAAAGATAGTCGGTTTTTTTATGATCTTAATCGGGATTTCTTTAATATTAGGAGTATTTGGTCAATCTATATTTACTCGTACGGCAGCGAATGATCGTGTCGATTTGTCCATTTCCGATTTTCAATCCATTAAAATTAAAACGACAGCGATCGATTGGGAAGTGAGAACTTCAACAAGTGATCAATTGACGGTCGAACTAATTAATCCGAAAAAAAATCAACATCTTGAAGTGAATGAAGGACGAAATCAATTAGAAGTTGTCACAAAGGAAAAAGGCGGTTTTAACTTTTTTAACTTTTCTGGTGGAGAAACAAAGTTAATGGTGTATGTGCCTGAAAAAGTGAAAGCGAGCCTCGATTTCATTACGGTTTCTGGTGATATTTATATGGCTGATTATTTGACAAGCGATTCGTTATACGTGAAAACTGTGTCTGGAGATATTGATGTCACGCAGACGATTGAAGCAACTGATGTAAAAGTTGAGACGGTCTCAGGTGACGTTGAATTAGCGTATGTGGAGAGTGAGCAACTAGAATTTAAAACAACTTCAGGCGACGTCGAACTGGATCAAGTAGCAGGTGAGATTATAGGGAAAACAGTGTCTGGTGATGTCTCTTTAAGTTTTAGTGCTGAAAATAAAGCGATGGATATTCGTACGACTTCAGGAGATGTGGGGCTTATCGTTTCAAATCCGAATATGGATTTTCAATTACAAACAACATCAGGAACATTGGAAGTTCATCATGAGATGCGACAAGAAAGCTCAACGAGAAGAGAATTATCTGGTATGATTGGGAATGGAGATTACTCCGTTCAAATCGCGACGACATCCGGCGATATAAAGATTCATTAAAAGGGATTATTTCACCTTAGAAGGGAGGCGGAGGTATGTCAAAGAAATTTTTGTTTGGTTTAGTCATTATTATTATAGGGGTTAACCTATTATTAAATGCCTTTTTTTCACAGGCAGGCTCTTTAATAGCTCCGCTGATCTTCATTGTGATTGGTTACTATTTTTATCAACGTGGTAGAAGGGTTCTTAGTACAATCTTTTTTATCATGAGTGCCATCATGATATTTGATCAGTTTTTTGGTTTGAATTTTATTGCTTTACTATTTGCGGGTATCTTTCTGTTTTATGGAATGAAGTTAATGAAAGGGAGCTCATATGAAGAGCAATCTAATTCAAGAAAAAGAAGAAAAAAACGCCAGCTACAAGCAAAACAAAAACGAAAAAGACGAGTAACGGAAGAAGAGATCACATCAAATAAAATGGATGATGAGGATGATAAGTGGGATTATCGTCATGACTACGACTTTGAGGAGGAGCTACCGTTTAAAAAGGGAAATCAACGAATAGATGATCGTGATGTTCATACATCCTCTCGTTCTGATGACCCGCGAATCGCCGCTCGTTCATTTAATAGTAGTAATGGTTCATCTGAAAAGACTAGAACCACTTATTCAACAGGAAACTATGCACCGGTTATTAAACGAAATATTCTAGGGGATATTCATTATAACCGCGAGCAGTTTGAATTAAAGGATATGACGATTTGGAATGGGATTGGAGATATTCGAGTCGATCTTTCTAGGGCGATTATTCCTGAAGGAGAGCATATTATTATTATTCAAGCTGTGATTGGCCAAGTGGATTTATATGTCCCGGAAGACTTAAAAGTAACGATTCAAGCCTATTCTTTTATTGGAGATGTGTCGATTTTTCATGAAAAACATAGTGGGTTTAATCAGCAAATTCATATTGCACCATCGGACTATAAACAATCGCCCAGACGAATTAAACTAATTTTAAATACCCTTGTCGGAGAAGTGAGGGTGAGATCAATATGAAAAAAAAGCTAGCGAGACTTAGATGGCAATTTATTCGTTATAGTGCTCTTTTAAGCTTTTTAACGATGATTCTCACCCTTATTTTAATTACATATGATGAACAACGGGGATTACTGGTTATTTTTGAACGCAAATTAGTGGAAGTCCCATTAATTATTTGGTTTGTTTTTTATTGATTGCCATAGGTGGAATTGGTGGTTTTATTCAATCGGACTCAATGAAGCGGCGGATTGATGTTTTATTAGATGGAGCTGTTCGATATGCACGAGGATCTTTTGGGCATCGAATGGATGTTAGTGGTGATGATGAAATATCGGAGCTAACTGATCAAATGAACGATATGGCCTCACATATTGAAGAACAAGTTGCTTCTTTACAGCGATTATCATCAGAAAGGGCAGCTTTACAAGAAACGATCAAAAAAACGGCTGTTACAGAAGAACGACAGAGGTTGGCAAGAGATTTGCATGATGCAGTTAGTCAGCAACTATTTGCGATTTCAATGATGATGGCCGCTATAAAGCAAGGCACAAGTGAACAGCCCGATTCATTAAAAAACAAGTGGAACTTGTGGAGTCAATGGCAAATGCCGCTCAAGCGGAGATGAGAGCGTTGCTGCTGCATTTAAGACCAGCTCATTTAGAAGGAAAAGAGCTTAAGGAAGCTGTCGAGCAACTTTTTGTGGAATTAGAACAAAAGCAAAAAATTAAAGTGGAGAGCGAAATTCAAGTTGAAGGGAAAATTCCAAAAGGGATTGAAGAGCAACTATTTCGCTTAACACAAGAAGCATTATCTAATATTTTAAGACATGCAAAAGCCTCTAAAATTGAGTTTCATTTGCGGAAAATACGCCAAGAGTTAAAAGTAAAGATTATTGATGATGGCATTGGCTTTCATTTTGCGGAAGTACAACAGGGCTCCTATGGACTGCAAACGATGAAGGAAAGAATGAATGAAATAGGAGGAACGCTGCAAATTATTTCGATACCAAATAAAGGAACGCAAATAGAAGCAAAAATACCGATCACTTGGAAGGAGGAAAGAGAATGATTCGCGTTTTGTTAGTAGATGATCATGAAATGGTCAGAATGGGCTTAAGTGCCTTTTTGTCGACACAAGAGGATATGGAAATTGTCGGGGAAGCTAAAAACGGTGAAGAGGGCGTGGCGAGAGCCATCGAGTTTAAACCGGATGTTATTTTAATGGATTTGGTGATGGATAAAATGGATGGAATAGAAGCAACGGCCGCCATTACAAAACAATTGCCTGAAACAAAAATTATTGTATTGACAAGCTTTATTGATGATGAAAAGGTTTATCCTGTCATTGAGGCTGGTGCCTTCAGTTATTTATTAAAAACATCAAGTGCACCAGAAATTGCAACCGCGATCCGGGCAGCAGCAAACGGGGAAGCCATTGTTGAAGCGAAAGTGACGAATAAAATGATGCAACGAATGCGAGGGGCAAAGGAAGAAAAGCTTCATGAGCAATTAACTCCAAGAGAACTTGAAGTGTTACTGCTAATCGGGGATGGAAAATCGAATCAAGAAATTGGTGAGGCATTATTTATCGGAATAAAAACCGTTAAAACCCATGTCAGTCATATTCTCGATAAACTTCAGCTAGACGATCGAACACAAATAGCGATTTATGCTCACCGCCAAGGATTAGCAAAGTAACTGGCATGTCAAATAAGTTCAATAAAATACATGAACAAAGCTTAGGCTGAAATAAGGGGAGTAGAGAAATAGTAAATGAATATGGAAAAACAGATTGGCTTTCTGTCGAAGGCTACTCTGTTTTTTTAGCGTGAAAGGAGAATGTCCGAAAGTGATAAGCAAGAGAAAGTTAAAGCAGGTTTAGACTTTTAGCCGAAAGTCATACACACGAAAAGCAAAAGGGCTTCAGGGTCAGTCTTTAGCCAACAAGAATTTTGTCGTTTTTTGCCAAAAAAGCTGAAACTTTTTGATAGAATCAACGTATATACATATACTAGAGAGAGCTAGTAGGAGGAGGGATGTTGATGAAAAAGAAAATAATCCTGACCGGGTCTTTATTAGTTGCTATATTTCTTTTTAGCTTTTTTGGCTATTTAACGATTCTTTTATTTGGAGACTATACGATAGATGAGCAAAAATTAGTTTTTAATCAGGCGAGCTCGATTGTAGATCAATCAGGAGATACAGTTAGCAAGCTTTATGTAGAAAACCGAGAGATTATCTCAATCAATGAAATTCCAGATCATGTCCAAAACGCATTTGTTGCGGTTGAGGATGTTCGCTTTTATGATCATCATGGTTTTGATATAAGGGCGATAGGACGAGCTCTATATCGAGATATTTTAGCAGGCTCCAAAGCTGAGGGAGGAAGCACGATTACTCAGCAACTTGTTAAAAATGTTTACTTAACAAATGAAAAGTCATGGCTTAGAAAAACAAAAGAAGTTTTAATTGCTATCAACCTTGAAAGACGATATAGCAAAGAAGAAATTTTATCGATGTATTTAAATAGCATTTATTTTGGTCATGGTACTTATGGAATTCAAACAGCTGCCAATTATTATTTTAATAAAGACGTGGCGGAATTGACTGTGGCAGAGGGGGCGCTGTTAGCTTCAATTCCAAAAGCACCTTATCATTATTCACCAATTATAGATTTGGAGAGAAGTGAACAAAGGCGGAATCTAGTTTTGACTTTGATGGAGAGGCATGATTTTATTACGGCAGAAGATGCGGTACGACAGCAAGGAAAGTTAATCGAATTAGATGTACAAGAGAACGAAGAACAACAAGCATTTTATACGTATATGGATATGGTTTTAGAGGAAGCCAATGCATTATATGGACTCTCTAATGAGGAGATTTTAACAGGTGGATATACAATTGTAACGCCGATTGATAGCCAATTACAGAGGGATTCTTTATCAATCATTCAAGATTCGACAAATTATCCAGATGGTAATGACGATGCTGAAAGTGCGTTTGTTTTAATGGATAGTGAAACAGGAGGTGTACTTGCTGTTCACGGTGGAAAGGAATATGTTCGATTAGGACTAAATCGAGTTCGTGTGAAAAGACAGCCCGGCTCTGCCTTTAAACCACTTGCAGTCTATGCTCCTGCCTTGGAGAAAAGTGACTATAATCCATATACCGTTTTAAATGATGTTGAACAACAATTTGAAGGTGGGTATAGCCCTCGTAATGCTGGTGGAGTCTACCGAGGAGAAATTACGATGTATGAGGCTTTAACTCATTCAAGTAATGTCTCAGCCGTTTGGTTATTGAATGAAATCGGGATTACTCACTCATTAGACTATTTACAAAAATTTGGAATGAAGGTTGATGAACGTCAATTAGGTTTAGCATTAGGCGGATTAGATGAAGGCGTAACACCGTTGGAATTAGCGAAAGCTTATCGAGCGTTTGCTGCGGATGGAAAAGTAACTGAGCCTTATTTTATTGAAGCAATATATGACCCATACGGTCAAAAAATAGCCGAGCATAAACCAAAGGAAACGCAAGTCATTTCCCCACAAACTGCTTGGAATATGACGAGAATGCTTGAATCAGTTGTGGAAAAAGGAACCGGAACAGCTGGATACTCTAAACATACTTTAGCTGGAAAGACGGGAACGACTTCATTTGATTCGGTTCCTGGAGCTGTAAGAGATGCTTGGTTTGTTGGTTATAATCAAGAAGTGGTCGGAGCTATATGGATGGGGTATGACCGAACGACCGAAGACCAGTACTTAACAGGGGGAAGTTCTTATCCAACACAAATATTTAAAGAAATTATAAATCAAGTTCCGACTCATTATCAGCAGGTTGCTTGGAGGGTTCCTGATGAAGTGGATGACTTATTACCTCCCGTTCAACTTCCGGAAATAAATGATCTAGTGGCAGTACAATCATTTGGTGGAGAAGGATTAATTAGCGTTGCATTAAGTTGGAGTGCTTCAAGTGATAAACGAATTCATTATGATGTCTATGAAGTTAATGGGGAAGAAAGAAAACATTTAGCGACAGTCGTTGGGGGAGATTATTTCCACCAGCCTAAGTTAAATATTTTCTCAACAAGTTATTTTGAAGTTGTGCCATATAATTCACTTACACATCAAGAGGGAGAAGCATCAAATCTCGCGACCTCAAAGTTTCAGTTTGGTTTTCATTAAATAACTGGAAGAGAAAGTTTATAGACTAAGGAAAAAAGTTCACTCATTAGAAATTTTGAGTGGACTTTTTTAGATGAATCAAAAGTTTGGAGTAAAACAAAATATGGCTCTAGAATTTGAGAACATCGTTTTTATTAGTGATTTTGGGGTAAAATAGTAGAGGTTCTCTATGAGTGGAGTGTGATGAACTCTTATAGGAGGGACTTAATATCATCGGTTATAAGTTAATTTGTTAAATCATTTCACATTCTATCAAAAATTCGGTATTATAGAAGAATGATTATTAAATAAGAATAATTAAAAACGGAACAATTTATGACAGATTGTGAAAACACTATACAAGGGTGCTTGAGAACTTTATAGTTATACATGTTGATAAATTTACGTGGCAGTGCGATTCGTAAAACAGAGTGTTTCTACAAAAGTACATATGGTTGTAATTGACTAAGGGAAGGTGTTTGGTTTTGGAAAAAAAGTTTAATGATTCATTTTTAAAAGCATGTTTAGGTGAAAAGCATGACCGTGTTCCAGTTTGGTATATGAGGCAAGCAGGGCGTTCACAGCCTGAGTACCGAAAAATTAAAGAAACGCATTCATTATTTGAAATTACGCATGATCCTGAGCTTTGTGCATATGTGACAAAATTACCAGTTGATCAATATGATAATGATGCTGCCATTCTTTATAAGGACATTATGACACCACTACCGGCGATTGGTGTCGATGTTGAAATTAAATCAGGTATTGGTCCAGTGATTGATAACCCAATTCAATCGAAAGCAGATGTCGAGAAATTGGGAGAAATTACACCTGAGCAAGATGTTCCTTATGTGTTGGAAACGATTAAATTGCTTAGACAGCAATTATCAGTGCCACTTATTAGTTTTGCAGGAGCTCCTTTTACGCTCGCAAGTTATATGCTTGAAGGTGGTCCTTCTAAAAACTATAACAAGGTGAAGGCCTTTATGTATGGACAACCAGATGCTTGGTTTTTATTAATGGATAAGTTAGCGGATACAACGATTTCTTATGTAAAATCGCAAATTAAAGCAGGTGCACAAGCGATTCAAATTTTTGACTCATGGGTTGGAACCTTGAATTTAGCTGACTATAGAAAATATGTGAAACCGGTTATGAACCGTATTTTCACTGAATTACGTGGAGAAGGAGTTCCACTTATTATGTTTGGTGTTGGTGCAAGTCATTTAGCGAATGAGTGGAATGAGCTTCCTCTAGATGTCGTTGGTCTTGATTGGAGGCTATCAATTGATGAGGCACGAGCACGAGGAATTCAAAAGACGGTTCAAGGAAATCTTGACCCAGCGATTTTATTATCAGACTGGTCAGTAATTGAAGCGAAAACGAAAGAGATTTTAGATCAAGGGATGAAATCGCCAAACTTTATTTTTAATCTTGGGCATGGCGTAACACCTGATGTAAATCCAGATACATTAAGAAAATTAACAGCATTTGTTCATGATTATTCTCAAAATAAATAGTCGATATTGAATGTATAGTTTGTTAAGGAGATGAATGGTCGTAATGAAGAAAAAAATAGGATTGCTTGTGATGGCATATGGAACCCCTCGTTCTAAGGAGGAAATTGAACCATATTATACGCATATTCGTCATGGACGTAAACCTTCTGAAGAAGCACTTCAAGATTTAACGGAGCGTTATGAAGCGATTGGTGGAACAAGCCCGCTTGCAAAAATTACAGAGGAGCAAGCAAACAGTTTAGAAAAGCATTTAAATGAACTTTATGACGACAGAGAGTTTAAAGCCTACTTAGGTTTAAAACATATTGCACCTTTTATTGAGGATGCGGTTGCAAGCATGAAAGAAGATGGAATTGAAGAAGCGGTTAGCATCGTACTTGCTCCCCATTTCTCTACTTTTAGTGTCAAATCGTACAATGAGCGAGCCAAAGAAGAATCGGAAAAAATTAACGGCCCAGTGATTCATAGTGTAGAAAGTTGGTATCAAGAGCCAAAATTCATTCAGTATTGGGCAGAGCAAGTAAAAGAAACGATGGAGAAAGTTTCTAATAAAGAGAATACTTGTGTGATTTTCTCTGCCCATAGCTTACCAGAAAAAATTAAAGAGTATGGCGATCCGTACCCAGCACAACTAGAGGAAACGGCAGATTTAATTGCAAAAGAAGCTGGGATTAAAACATATGAAATTGGTTGGCAAAGTGAAGGGAATACCCCTGATCCATGGCTTGGACCTGACGTTCAAGATTTAACACGTGAACTTTACGAAAAACATCGCTATACGTCAATCATTTACTGTCCAGTCGGGTTTGTTGCGGACCATTTAGAAGTTCTTTATGATAATGACTACGAATGTAAAGTAGTTACTGATGAATTAGGAATTGATTATTACCGTCCTGAAATGCCCAATGATAAACCTGAATTTATCGATTGTTTAGCGACCGTTATTCAAAAGAAGTTAGCGGAGACAAAGTAATGGACAAAACAAAGAAGAGAAAAGTCGCAATTGTTGGTGGTGGTATAACAGGGCTTGCTGCAGCTTATAAGTTACAGAAACAAATGAATCACAATCAAGTACCTGTTGAATATCAACTTTTTGAAGCTTCCAATCGATTCGGTGGTAAAATTAAAACGATGAACCGAAATGGCTTTGTTATCGAAGCTGGACCGGATTCTTATTTGTCAAGGAAAAAAAGCATGACACGTTTAGCTGAACAAGTTGGACTATCTGATCAGTTAGTGAATAATGAAACTGGCCAAGCATTTATTCTGAAAGGAAAAAGTCTTGAACCGATTCCAACAGGCGCTGTAATGGGAATTCCGACTCAGTTTTCACCATTTGTGCGAACGAATTTATTAAGCCCATTAGGGAAAGTGAGAGTATTAGCGGATTATTTCCTTCCTAAAACAACTGCTGAGGATGAAGATGTTTCGGCAGGATACTTTTTTCGAAAACGTCTTGGAGATGAAGCGGTTGATTATTTAATTGAGCCTTTGTTATCAGGGATTTATGCAGGTGATATAAATAAGCTTAGTTTAAAAGCGACTTTCCCTCAATTTCAACAATTAGAGGAAAGCCATCGCAGTTTAATTAAAGGCACCATAAATAATCTGAAAAAAGCACAAATAAATCAAGCAGTGCAACCGCAAAAGAAAAAGGGGCAATTTTTAACGTTTCGAGAGGGTCTTGAATCTTTTATAACGGCAATTGTCGAACAGCTTCCAAAAGAAAATCTTCATTTAGAAAAAGCGATTGAAAAAATTACGAAGGTAGATAGTGGTTATGAGTTGAGCTTTGCGAATGGAGAAGTCCAATATTTTGATGATGTTATTTTAACGACGCCTCCACATGCTACTGGTGAGCTGTTAGCTGCTTATTCTGAATTTCAATATTTACGTAAGATGGAGCTATCGACAACGGCAACGATAGCAATTGCTTATCGTGAAGGGGATGTCCAAAATCCGTTTGATGGAACTGGGTTTGTCGTCTCAAAAAACAGTGATGTGACGATTACGGCATGTACATGGACAGATAAAAAGTGGCCACATACAACCCCTGAAGGTTATACATTATTACGTTGTTATGTTGGGCGTGCCGGTGATTCAGCTATTGTTGAAAAAACAGATGAAGAAATTTTACAAACCGTATTAGATGATTTGGATTTAGTCATGGATATATCAGCGGAACCACTCTTTTTTGTCGTCACACGTTGGAGAGAGGCGATGCCACAATATTTAGTAGGACATCCTTACAGAATAGCAAAATTAAAAGAAGACTTAGAGAACAAGTATTCAGGTCTCTATATTGTGGGTGCAGCCATTGATGGAGTTGGACTACCCGATTGTATCGATCAAGGGGAAGCGGCCGTTGATTCTATTTTAGCAAAAGTGGCAAAATAAATAGAGTTTAGCTTAGAGGATAGGTAAATCAAGCAAACGATTTCCTATCCTTGATTTGTCGTGTACAAAGAATTTTGCTCGATTTACTTTTGAAATGATGAACTTGTTTCATGAATTGCATGAAGTTCCCCTAACTACCTCTTTTTGTGTTATGATTAGGGCTGAGTGAGGTAGATCTAAGTTAAAAATCGGTGAGGGGATCTTTTAGATGACGAATGATATGGAATTCCTTGAAGCGCTTCGTCATAAACGTCATGATTGGCTAAATATTGTGCAATTAATTAAGATGAACTTAGCCTTAGGAAGGTATGAACGGATTGAAGAGCTGATTCATACAACGGTTCAGCAATGTGTAAATGAATCCAAGTTGTCTAATTTAGGAATCTCGAGATTAGCAGAGGATTTAATTACATATAATTGGAAAAATGAGCATCATAATCGGATGCAACTTGAGATAAATGTAGTAGGTTCAGAACGTGATTTACATCCGTATGAACCAATACTAGATAAGGTGATTAAAAAGATCATTTTTACTTTTGCCGAACAGAGTGAATGGGCGAGTGAAAATCAATTGTTACTAACGATTGTTTTAAATGAAAATGAATGTGAACTACTTTTTCTATTTGAGGGTACTCTAACTATAAAAAAAGTGGACCTTTTTGTATTGCTCGAATCGATCGAGCCTAAAATAGAAGTAGTGGAATGGCAGATGGATACTTGTTTGTTAAAGACAAGTGTGCGATTAAATTGAGGTGAAGTAAAATGTTTGTAGATAAAGTAAAAGTCTTTGTAAAAGGTGGAGACGGCGGTAATGGGATGGTTGCTTATCGTCGGGAAAAATATGTTCCAGATGGTGGACCCGCTGGAGGCGACGGTGGTCGTGGAGCGAGCGTTGTGTTTGAAGTAGAAGAAGGGTTAAGAACATTAATGGATTTCCGTTATAACCGTCATTTTAAAGCCCCAAGAGGGGAACATGGACGCTCGAAAAGCCAACATGGAAAAAATGCTCCAGATATGGTTGTTAAAGTTCCACCAGGTACGACGGTGGTTGATGAGCAAACTGGACAAGTGATTGCCGATTTAACAGAGCATGGTCAAAAAGCGACGATTGCTAAAGGTGGACGAGGTGGACGTGGAAACACTCGTTTTGCCACTCCAGCTAATCCAGCTCCAGAAATCGCTGAGAACGGTGAGCCTGGTGTTGAAAGAGAAGTCGTATTAGAGTTAAAAGTATTAGCAGATGTCGGATTAGTTGGCTTCCCAAGTGTTGGAAAGTCCACTTTATTGTCTGTTGTTTCAGCAGCGAAGCCAAAAATTGCCGAATATCACTTCACGACGATTACTCCTAATTTAGGGGTGGTAGAAACGGAAGATAGTCGCAGTTTTGTTATGGCCGACCTACCTGGATTAATTGAAGGAGCTCACCAAGGTGTTGGACTTGGCCATCAATTTTTACGACATATCGAGCGGACACGAGTAATCGTCCATGTAATTGATATGTCTGGGTTAGAAGGGCGTGACCCTTATGAGGACTACTTAAAAATTAACGATGAGTTAAAACAATATAATATGCGCTTATTAGAGCGTCCACAACTTGTTGTCGCGAATAAAATGGATATGCCTGATGCAAAAGAGAACTTAGAAATCTTCAGAGCAAAGTTAACGGACGATGTTCCGATTTTCCCAATCTCAGCTTTTACGAAACAAGGTGTCCGTGAGTTATTATTAGCTGTTGCTGATAAAATTGAACAAACACCAGAATTTCCATTACATGAGGAGACGGAAGAAGCTCGTGTCGTGTATAAGCATGAGAAGAAAGAAGTTTCCTTTATTGTATCTAGAGGTGATGATGGGGCTTATGAATTGTCAGGTGCGGAGTTAGAACGACTTTTCAAGATGACCGATTTTACCCATGATGAATCAATCAAACGTTTTGCAAGACAATTACGTGGTATGGGCGTTGACCAAGCGTTAAGAGATCGCGGAGCAAAAGATGGCGACCTTGTTCGTATCATGAAATTTGAATTTGAATTTATTGAGTAGGAAAAGAAACCCACTTTAAAGGACAAAATCCTTTTAAGTGGGTTTTGTCATGGGCTTTGTGAATTTGCGTGTTGATGTGGTTTAAGTGCGAATAAGCGGGGATTGGGAATGAAATGGTCGAGATGAAGAAATTAGGGTGCGAATAAACTGTGATAGGTAATGAAAATGGCGAGTTGTGGAAATTAAGGTGCGAATAAACTGTGATAGGTAATGGAATGGACGAGTTGAGGAAATTAGGGAGTGAATAAGCTGTGATAGGTAATGAAAATGGAGAGTTGAGGAAATTAGAGTACGAATAAGCGGGGATTGGTAATGAAATGGTCGAGATGAAGAAATTAGGAAGCGAATAAGCAATTATTAGTAATGAGACAGGTGAATTGACCAACTTAAGGTACGAAAAAAGGTGAATAAGTAATAAAAAGTCGAGCTGACAGTGTTTAAAGTGCGAATTAAAAATCACCTTAAAAAGGCTGCTATAAGCTTCGTCAGAGAGTAAATAAAACTTTACTACTTAAATTCTTGATTTAAAACTGTTATTTTAAAAGGACAATTGTCTGCTCTAATTAGACATTTTTTTGTTGAAGTGGTTGTCAAAAGGTTTCGTCAATTTTATAATAGGGAGACCATCCGATTTTGGTGCCGGTAAAATAGAAAGGCTATTAATAGGGGAGTAGAGTGAGGGGAAAAGCATGTCACAACCACAAAAACAATTTTATCTCGTTCGTGAAGATATATTAACAGATGCTATGCAAAAAACACTTGAAGTAAAATCATTATTAGAATCAGGAAAAATGAAAAAAATAAATGAAGCGGTTCACCGTGTAGGACTTAGTAGGAGTGCTTTTTATAAATATAAAGATGGAATATTTCCATTCCATACGATGATGAAGGAAAAAATTATTACGTTGTCCTTGAATTTAGTCGATCGTTCTGGTACACTTTCACAATTATTAACGTTAATTGCTGATTCAGGAGCTAATATATTAACGATTAATCAGTCGATTCCATTACAAGGAAGAGCTCATATTACGTTATCAATTAATACATCCTCAATGAAAAGTGATTTAAACGAATTAAAGATAAAAATTGAGGGTTTAGAAGCTGTAGAGAAAGTAGAGCTGGTTGGATCAGGCTCTTAAAAGGAGAGGAAGAAACCATTGACTAAAGTAGCTTATTTAGGACCTAAGGGAACATTTACAGAAATAGCAGCTAGAGCTGTTTTCCCACAGTCTTCTCATATACCGTATCAAACGATTCCTACGTGTATGGATGCTGTATTTGAAGGAGAGGCTGACCTTGCTGTTGTCCCAATTGAAAACGCGATTGAAGGTTCGGTTAATTTAACGTTGGATTATTTAATTCATAAAAAAAGGCTACCGATTATTGGGAGTATTACGGTACCTGTTGCTCAACATTTATTAAGAAGTAAGTGGCAAAAGGAAAATGGGAAGACAGAGCCTAAAAAAGTCATTTCACATCCCCATGCGATTGCCCAATGTCATGACTATTTGCAGCTTCGTTATCCACAAATTGAGTTTGAGTACATGAATTCCACGGCAACAGCGGCTAAGTGGATTTCTGAGCATCCAGAGGAAAATGTTTTAGGGATTGCTAATGACTTAGCAGCAGCGGAATATAATTTAGACATCGTTGAACAGAACATTCATGATTTTGATAATAATCGTACGCGTTTTTTAGTGCTTGCGAAAGAGAATCACGTTTATCAAGTACAAGGTCCGTTTAAATTGGGAGATAAAACAACATTAATGGTCACGTTACCTTCTGATTTTTCAGGAGCATTGCATCAGGTGTTATCTGCTTTTGCTTGGAGACGACTCAATTTATCAAAAATAGAATCAAGGCCAACTAAAACAGGGCTTGGCAACTATTTCTTTATTATTGACGTTGATCAATTAGTCGATGATGTGTTAATTCCTGGTGTTGTTGCAGAGTTAGAAACGCTCGGTTGTGGAGTAGAGATATTAGGGAGTTACGAAAGTTTTTCTTTAACAGAAGTGAAGGAAGGAATATCCCATGAGGTCACATGATGACTTGATGGGTTTTTTTGATAAGGGGAAGAAATGAAATCGTAGAGAGGGATGTAAGTAATCGTTGAAATATCAACTAACGAAAGGAGGAGAGGTAAGGACAATCATATTTGCCCTACCTCTTTCTCTTTACTGTCAATTTTCCTTAATCACAATTTTTCATTAAGTAAAAAGCCTTGTTTCTCAAGAGCTTGTACGGCTTTATCAATGGCTTCCACGGATGGGGCTTCAATAGTATGAAGGTGCACGCCGTTTGTTAGTTTTGATAAAAGTGGCGCATTTGTGTCGGATAGATGCTGGCAAAAATCTTTGACATCTTGACGGTTTGATAATCTTAACGAGCCGGTAATTTCGCCATAAACGGGATGTTCAATGATGACATCTTTTACAGTGACCCCGTGGTCGACAATGAGATTGAGCTCATCCATTGTCTGTTCTGGAGAATGAGAGCAAGCGATGATTCGGCTATGAAGTTGTGGCGTTAGATTTTGGTGATAAACATATCCTTGTGCAGTCGCAATAATGGGATGGTTTTTGGCTTTTAGAATCGATATATCTTGGACAATTACTTGACGACTCACATTCGTTCTTTTGGATAAGTTCGTACCAGTTAATGGTCCATTTGCTGATTGTAACCATTGTAAAATCATTTTTCTTCTTGCTTCACCAAGCAATTTTTTATTGTTTTCCATTAAACTCCTCCTTGAAATTTGCTGAAATATTGAGTAGAACTTCTAGTAAATAATCAACATCTTCTTTTGATGTATGCCTTCCAAAAGTAATTCGAACATATTCATGAGCATCGGATGTTGAACGGCCGATTGCAAGTAGTGAGGCAGGTGGTTCGGTTAATCCAGCACGACAAGCAGAGCCAGTTGAAATAGCAAGCCCTTTCCGTTTGCACTCGAGCATAAGAAGCTGTCCTTCGATGCCTTTTCTTCTTAAGCCAATGTGAAAAGGCAGCCTTTCTGTTGGATGCCCTTCAAAAATAAAGGCAGGGTCCTCTTTTAATCGCTTTATAAAATGCTGTCGTAACTCCTCTAATCTGTTCGCTTCGCCTGTTTGATGAGTGAAGGTTTCTTCTGCCGCTACAGAAAAGGCGACGATTGCTGGTATATCAACCGTACCAGATCGGAAACCAGCTTCATGCGTAGTTCCTTTTAAAAAGGGTTTCCATTGAATTTTGGGATCAATAATTGCAGCTCCTAATCCTTTTGGTCCATACACTTTATGAGCCGAAATAGAAAAGGCATCTATCACATCAATCGGTATATCGATTTTTCCGAACGTTTGTACACAGTCACTAAATAAAAGTATATCATGTTTTTTCAAGAGGTTATGAATTCTCACTAGATCTTGAACCGTTCCTAATTCACCACTTGCATGAGCAAATGTAGCGAGGATTGTTTCTGGTTGAATCGCATTTATTAAATCTTCTACAATGATACGACCTGTAGTATCAACCTCAACAAATGTAAGGGAAAATCCTTTGTTTTCTAAATAATGTAAGGCTTGTTTAACGGAATGATGTTCTGTTTGAAGGGCTAAAATATGCTTTCCTTTGTTTTGATTTGCCTCTGCTAAACCAGTTATCGTTAAAAAGTTAGCTTCACTTCCTGAACCTGTATAGTAAAGGGAATGAGCTGGTATTGTTAGTAAATCAGCAAGCGATTTTCTTGCAACAGTTAAGATATCAAGAGCTTCTTCCCCCCCTAAATGTAAGCTGCTGCTATTGCCGAAATACTGTCGAGCCATTTCGGCGTAAGCTTCAATTGCTTTTTCAGCCATTGGTGTTGTCGCACTATAATCCAAATAAATCATTTTATCACCTACCAAATATCATTCTATCTCAACTTTCGCATCGAGAAAAACCGTTCAACTAGTTGGCAGAGCGAATAGAAGCTCTTAAACAAATGCCCTTGACACGTTAGAAAAGCGAGAACGTACTATCACACCAAACGGATAAACTGTGCATCAAGAAAAAATAGACAATGTACAATGCGCTTCGGCGGTCGCTCCCAAACAGACAGTCCGCGTCCTTGCCGAGAACCTCATGAGCCTCCTCAGCGTTTCACGCTTGCGGGGTCTCATTGGAAACCGTGGAGCGAGACCCCGCAGGTGTGCCGAGGAGGCTCGCAAGGTTCCCGCAGGACGCGGAGTATGGTTTTGGGAGCGACAGCCGCAGCGCTTCATTTTAGTGAACAGTTTCCTTCAACTGCCTACTAAGAAAGAGATGTGTTCAGACTGTCAACGATTGAACCGTTCATGTAAAGTCAATTTGAGCATTGCATCTCCCTAAAGTCAATCTCTATCAACGGTTAAGGGTCAATCATACGCTGCGAAAGTTGAGATTCTATTAAATAAATAAAAAAAATCTTGTCACTAACTCTATTTTATGTAAAGATAGGTGACAAGACAACTGTAATGTTATTAGGGGGACAAAAAATGACGATGGCTAGAGCAGGTGTCATTATTATTGGAAGTGGGATAGCTGGTTTAATGGCTGCACATTTATTAGCTGATGATTTTAATGTGATTGTTCTCACAAAGTCAAAATTAACAACTTCGAATTCAAAGTTGGCACAAGGTGGCATTGCGGCTGCCCTACATCCGAATGACAATTGGAAAAAGCATTTTGAAGATACATTACGGGCTGGTTACGGTCATCATCTTGAACACAATGTTGAGTTGATGGTGAAAAGAGCTCCTGAGCTTATCACATATATGGCCAATTTAGGTGTACCATTTGATCGAACAAAAACACAGGGGTTTAAGCTTGGGATGGAAGGAGCTCATCAAGAACGAAGAATTGTTCATGCAGATGGGGACCAAACGGGTAAAGCTTTTGTCATGACTCTTTTAGAAAAAATAAAAGGTCGTGTTGAGGTGATGGAGAAAACGGAAGCGCTTAGTCTTGTGAAAGAAAATGGTCAAGTCATTGGCGTCCAAACTGATAAATGTTTATTAAAGGCCGATTTCACCATTATTGCAACAGGTGGTATTGGACAATTGTATACGTATACCTCAAATGCTAGGACAACAACTGGAGATGGTATGGCTCTTGCTTACCGGGCTGGTGCTATGTTAAGTGACTTAGAATTTATCCAATTCCATCCTACTTTGCTGCTCCATCAAGAAGAAGTCGTTGGTTTGGCAAGTGAAGCTTTGCGAGGAGAAGGAGCCAGACTAGTAGATGAAAATGGGTTTGCGATTATGAGTGAACACCCTAATAAGGATTTAGCACCAAGAGATGTAGTAAGTCGGAAAATATATGATTATCAAGCTGCTGGTAAGAAAGTCTTTTTAGATATCTCTTCCATTGAAAAATTTTCAGAGCGATTTCCGCAAGTTTTTCAAATTTGTCAGAGGGCTGGGATTAAGCTCGATACTTCATTATTGGAAGTGGCACCGGGAGCTCATTTTATTAGTGGTGGAATTAACACAAATGAGCACGGGGAAACTTCATTGCCGGCATTATATGCACTTGGGGAAGTAGCTTGTACAGGGGTTCATGGAGCAAACCGTTTGGCAAGTAACTCATTATTAGAAGGTTTAGTTTTTGCAGAACGTGCGGTTTTAGATATTCGTGAAAAAGCGAAGTCGCTTCACTTTAAAGGTTTACAATTTTTATTAGAAACTGATTTGACTCAAAAAGAAGAGTCTGTGAAGTTACCTAGTTTAGAGCATCTTAGAATGATGATGACCCAATTTGCTGGAATTAAAAGAACAGAGGCGGGCTTAAAAAAAGTGATTGATTGGCTCCGTCCATATCAGCCATGGCTAGAGCAAAAGTCATCTTTTGCACCAAAACAAATGGAAGAAGCCAATCAACTATTGATCGCCTTATTGATTTGTCAGTCTGCACTAGCAAGAACGGAGTCAAGAGGTGGACATTTTCGTTTAGATTATCCAAAAGAGCAAGAGGGATGGTTAAAAACGACATTAGAGGTAAAAATCAATCAGCCAATTCGAAAAAAGAAGCAGCTTATTTCACTTTAAAGGAGGGGAACAGAGATGAATCTTGTGAAACTGAAACAATTATTAATTGAATTTTTGAATGAAGATTTAGGGGACGGGGATGTGACAAGTCAAGCATTGCCGCAGTCTTTAATTAAAACCGCTTATATTACGGCTAAACAAGATGGTGTCTTTGTCGGAAGAGATATAGTGAAAGTCGGGTATCCACTTCTAAGTCATGAGATCGAAGTCAAATTATTCGTGCAAGATGGAGACTTTGTACAAAAAGGAAAAGTGATTGCTGAAATGACTGGTCCTGTCGATCTCTTATTAGCGGGAGAAAGAGTCTTTTTAAATTTAATGCAACGAATGTCTGGGATTGCTACGTTAACGAAAAAAGCGATTGAACAACTTGATGATTCGACGATTCGCTTGTGTGATACTCGAAAAACAACACCAGGGCTCAGAATGTTAGAAAAATATGCCGTAAGATGTGGTGGGGCATTTAATCACAGGCGTGGCTTAGATCATGCGGTCCTTTTAAAAGAAAATCACATTGCGGCTTATGGTGGAATTATAGAGGCCGTTCGTGAGGTGAAAGCAAAATTAGGCCATATGACCAAAATTGAAGTGGAGATCACGAATCAAAATGAATTATTCGAAGCGATCGAAGCGAAAGTCGACGTGATTATGTTTGATAATTATACTCCAGAGCAAATTTCCAAACAAAGGAAGTATGTACCAGAAGGCATTGTTACAGAAGCTTCTGGCGGTATTGATTTACAAACGTTACCAGCGTTCAGTGGTTGTGGTGTTGACTATATTTCATTAGGGTTTTTAACCCATTCGGTTCAAGCGATGGATTTGAGTATGTTATTAAAAGGAGATGTAAAACAATGAGCGTTTTAGAACAAATTGCCCAAGTGAAACGAATTCCGGAAAAGTACAACTTGATGACTACTGCAGAAAAAGAAGCGAGAATTTGGGCAATTAAGGAAAAGCTTGGGGAAAAGCTTTTTATTCCTGGTCATCATTATCAGCGAGATGAAGTCATTCAATTTGCTGATGTCACGGGAGATTCACTTCAATTAGCTCAGTTAGCGGCAGAGAATAAAAAAGCAGAGTTTATCGTTTTTTGTGGCGTTCATTTTATGGCTGAAACAGCTGATATGCTAACAGAGGATAACCAGCAAGTTCTGTTGCCAGACTTAAAAGCAGGTTGTTCAATGGCTGATATGGCTAATATTGACCAAACAGAAAAGGCGTGGAGCCAATTAAAACAATTGTTCGGAGAAACGATGCTCCCGCTCACGTACGTCAACAGTACAGCGGCAATTAAAGCTTTTTGTGGGAAATATGGTGGTGCGACAGTGACGTCGTCGAATGCCCAAAAAATGGTCCAGTGGGCTTTTACGCAAAAGGAAAGATTACTCTTTTTACCTGATCAACATCTCGGCCGAAATACAGCCTATGACTTAGGGATCCCCCTTGAGCAAATGGTTGTCTGGGACCCGATTCAAGAGCAACTAGTAAATGAGTTTAATACACCTCTTGAAGAAGTGAAGGTGATTTTATGGAAAGGTCATTGCTCTGTCCATGAAAAATTTACAACGTCTCATATCGAGCAATTAAGAAAAAATGAGCCAGAAACTAAAGTGATCGTTCATCCAGAATGTACACATGAAGTTGTTCGTCAAGCTGATTTAAACGGATCGACCCATTATATCATTGAGACAATTAAAAATGCTGAAAAAGGTACTTCTTGGGCAATCGGTACGGAAATGAATTTGGTGCAACGCTTAGCCAAAACCTATTCAGATTTATCGATTGTCTCATTAAACCCAACAATGTGTGCCTGTTTAACAATGAACCGAATCGACTTAGACCACTTATTATGGTCGCTAGAAGATTTGATGGAAGGGAAATTACGTCATCCGATTACAGTCGATAAAGAAATAACAAAAGATGCTTGTTTAGCGCTACAAAGAATGCTCGAACGCCCATAAGTTTGGGCGTTTTTTAATTTTATAAACGTGAAACGATGTAAAGCTTTTACGATGCGTTAAAAGAAATCCCCTTAGTAGGAATAGGTGTATCGTTTTATAAGCCTCCCCTTTTTCTGAGGTACTGCTTATTTCATTTGACTTCATATTAAATTGATAACTTGTATATAGGTCTAAAACAATGTTCGAAAACATACATTTGGCAGTGAGAAGGGTCAAGACTCTAGACGAATGGTTATAAATTGGGCAAAAATACAGTGTCAAGTTGCCTAGCGTCTCATACAATGTAATGAATGTAAGAGGAGGGAGCATGATCGTGAAAATTCATATTGTCCAAAAAGGAGAGTCTCTTTGGAAAATCGCCCAAAAGCATGGAGTGAACTTTGAAGAATTAAAAGCAGTTAATTCACAAATTAGTAATCCTGATGTATTAATGCCTGGGATGAAAATCAAAATACCTACAGGAAGTGTTCCTGTAAAAAAAGAATCACCGATTGTTGCACCACAGCAAGTCATTAAAGAGCAACCGATTGTTAAAAAGGAACAACCAGTTGCACCGATACAGCCAATGCCGCAACCACAACCACAACCGATTTCTAAAGACATTACAAAAAATTACGAAACAAATATGAATGTATTTTTATATAATCCACAGCCGAAAAAAGTTGTCCATAAACCAAAGGAGCAGCCAGTTGTTCAACCGAAAAAAGAACAGCCGATTAAAGAAAAACCAGTAAAAGAAATGCCATTACCTAAACCACCAATGCCGAAGCCTATGCCAGAAGTACAGCCGCAAGTACAACCGCAAGTACAACCACAAGTAGAAATGCCAGTACAAGAGGTTGAGTATTGTGAGCCACCTGTTCAGCAGCCTTGCCCACCTATGCATATGACACCAATTAGTCCAGTTATGCCAGGTTGTGCAAATTGTGGATTTCCAATAAAACCAGCAATGTTTCCGCATGGACATCATGGTCACCATGGATATCACGGGCACCAAGCCCAGCAGCATCATGGATTCGGAATGGCACCACAAACATTCCAACCGATGGAAGGGGATTGTGTAGAGGAGCAGGTACCAACGCCTTATCAACCTGCCCAAACATTACCTGCGTACGGTCATCAGTATGTTCAACCAGACCACGGACCACAGCCGATGCCAGAGCAAAATGGAGGATTTCCAATGCCAGGCCACCATGGAGGAATGATGCCGATGCCAGAGCAAAATGGAGGGTTTCCAATGCCAGGCCATCATGGAGGAATGATGCCAATGCCAGAGCAAAGTGGAGGATTTCCAATGCCAAGCCATCATGGAGGAATGATGCCAATGCCGGGTCAAGAAGGAGGATTTCCAATGCCAAGCCACCATGGAGGAATGATGCCAATGCCAGAGCAAAGTGGAGGATTTCCAATGCCAAGCCACCATGGAGGAATGATGCCAATGCCAGAGCAAAGTGGAGGGTTTCCAATGCCAAGCCACCATGGAGGAATGATGCCAATGCCGGGTCAAGAAGGCGGATTTCAAGCTCCAGGGCAAAGCGGGCAAATGTTCCATAGCACTCAAGGACAATTTATGGGGCGGAACCATTCACAACCTAAAAGACAAATGAATCATTATAACGAACAAGATGATTATGAAGATTAATAAAAGATAAAAAAGACGCCTCAAAAAAGTCATTGGACTTTTTTGAGGCGTCTTTTTGTGGAAATAAGGTAATAAGTAATGAAAATTGGGATGAAGCAAAATTAGGGTGCGAATAAAGCGTGATTGGTAATGGAAATTGAGGTGAAGCCAAATTAGGGTGCGAATAAAGCGTGATTGGTAATGGAAATTGAGGTGAAGCCAAATTAGGGTGCGAATAAAGCGTGATTGGTAATGAAAATTGAGGTGAAGCCAAATTAGGGTGCGAATAAAGTGTGATTGGTAATGGAAATTGAGGTGAAGCCAAA
>NZ_ALPT02000017.1 GCF_000292245.2 Alkalihalobacillus alcalophilus ATCC 27647 = CGMCC 1.3604
AAAAAGCGTAGCCTGTTTGCCCAGAAGCGAGAAAAAATAAGAACAGCTGATGAAGACGCTTTTTGTCTTCATTCAGATGGGCGATTTTTCTCGAGCTTCTAACAGGTGTAGCTGGATTAATAAAAAGCGTAGCCTGTTCGGTCAGAAGCGAAAAAAATTAGGGGCGGCTGATGAAGACGCTCTTTGTCTTCACTCAGACGAACCGATTTTTCTCGAGCTTCTAACAGGCGTAGCTGGATTAATAAAAAGCGGAGCCTGTTCGGTCGGATAAATATTTTAAATATTCAAATTATTTATTTCATTTTACCACTCATTTTGTTTATTGTGAATTTAGTCAAAGCACCTGTAAATAATCTTTTAGAGAAAATAAGAGAAAACGACCGCGGCTACTATCGTTTTCTCCTTTGCTATTTAGGCGTCAAAAACGTTTTTAGCTGAAAAAGCTTGTGCTAGTGACGAATATGTTTCAACAGATTTAAAGTTAATACCTAATTGGATCGCTGTTTGAGCGATTTCAGGACGGATGCCAGAAAGACTTGCCTTCGTTCCGATTAATTGTAAGCCTTCAATTACTTGAAAAATCTTACTCGCAACCATTGTATCAACAATCGCAACGCCAGATAGATCAATGACTAAGTTCTGCACTTGTAATTCATTACATTGTGCCAACGTCTTATCAAAAATAACTTGAGCTCGATGTGTATCAATATCCCCAACTAAAGGAAGGATCGCTACATCTTTTCTAATCGATATCACTGGAGAGCTTAGTTCTAAAATCATCTCTTGTTGAGAACGTAACAACTTCTCAGACTCCACGATATTACGTTTACTAAATTCTTGAACGATCTTATTAAAGGCATTTGTTATCAGTTTCGTCCACTTAATTGCTTCTTTATGTGACGGTTTCTCATCTAAACCCTCAATATAATCCTGAATTAATTCAATATACTGTCCTTGAACATTAAAGAACTCACCAATAATTTGGTCTAATGGTGTATTTAGATGCGCTTGGTCTTTAGCAATATTATCAACCCATTTATCAAATTCACCGTTTAATTTTGTTGTTTCTTCATTAAACAACTCAGCAAAATGCAAATGAAACTGATAGTTTTGCTCTTTTAATCTCTTGATTTGATTAGGATCGGTCGTACTATAAATTCCATCTTGAGTTTTATCCAGTGCCGCGTACCAAGCTTCTGTAAGCTCCCATGTTTGCTCCTTAAAAAATTCATAGACCGTTTTCATGATTCCGCTACCCCTTTTATTTACTTAATTTATTGTACGAAATGACTAGCCTCCATTAAGACTTAAACGATTACTACAACTATTATCAAATGACTTATCCAAACTTGATTGGCAACGATTCAGTCGTCCTTATTTCATCGCTCTCTATCCCTTTTAAGAAGGATTTAGCGAATCTGTCCCTTTGCAGAAAATGATCCTTTTAACACAAACGTACACCTATACCCTAATTTTGTCACCATTAAACCTACTTCTAATCTTTTTTTCGATAGATTTCTATTTTTCCTTGCCAAGTGCTGCTTAACTGCTCAATTGTTATGATTTGCCAAGGATTAAACATCAGCTGTCCATCTTTGTTAAAAACTAACCCGACACCTAAATAAAAATTCGTATGGATTAACTCATTTTCGTCATTTTTCCAAATGATCACATCTTCAGCTTTTAACATACTCTCCTCAATGGTTTCCATTTCAAAAGCAAATACATAATCACGTTGTTTTAAGCCTAGCAGGAACGAATCCGGCTGTAGCCATTGATTAATAATCCAGTCAGCATTGTACTGTTTTTCAGTTGCTGCTGCTAATACAGTTGCAAAACAATTTGCTCCGTTTTGTTCAGGATATCGATTGATAAATTTGAGTAAGTGAGGATACTCTTTTTGGATGAATTCTTTTTTCTCTATCTGTAAACTTGTCCATACATCTTCATAGTTCACAAATAACGTTGCATATACTTTTAAAAAGAAGACTTTCTGTTCCCAAGATAATTGATTCCAATTATGATGGTTAATTGCCACAATCCTCTTGCCTTCATAACTAAATAGAAAAAACTCTTCAATTATTTGTAATAGCCGACTTTTTGTTTCTTTGTCAAGCTTGCTAAAATAATAATCAATAAGCTGTTCATCCCAAACTAACCCTCTCCCTAAACGGTGCTGCTCCAATAAAACCTTCACCTGCTGTTCAACAGACCAAGTTAAAAATAGCTCATTTGGCACGACAGCGACAACACTCGCTACCTTTTTCACCTGCCAAAGGAATAAACTGTTTGTTACATTCATCGTATAGAGTCTGGCATCATTTGCAAATTCTTTTCTTGTCATAATTAAAGTATCTTTTACTAAATACTGCATGGCTTCGGTCTCATTTATAAAATAGAACAAATCAAATGCTGGTACAAAAAGCTTATCCCACCTCGTTAAGGTTTGCTCATCTGTGTGAAGTCCTTGAAATATATTCATAACTATCCCCTATTTTTCTCGAACGGTTTAATCATGGCTAAGATTGTCTCTGTATACGGAAGCTGTAACTCTTTCTCTTTTGCTAACCGAAGAGCTCCACCATGTAAATGATCAACTTCTAGTGTCAAACCCTTTCGCCTATCTTGATGCATCGATGAAGTCGTTTCTTCATTTAAAAGACGAAACTTCTCAACCGCTTCCTCAACATGAACATCACTTAGATAGACGCCGTATTCATTTGCTAATTGTTTTAATTCTTTTAAAAGATTTTTGGCGATACTGAATGTTTCTAATTGTTCACGAATCGGGCCAATGGGCAAATTCGTTGCCGTAGTTATTCCTGAAAAAGAAGAAATAAACATATACTTTTCCCACATCTTAAAGGAAATGTCATCACTTAACACATTATGAAAATTCGCTGCCTCCATAATGACATCGAGTTGCTGACAAAACTCAATTTGTGAAGGGTGAAGTGGTCCAAATATTAAATCATGAAATTCACTTGAATGAATAACATGCCCCTCGTCACTCAAAGTGGCGATTATAAAAGATAACCCTCCTAAAACTACCTCTTCACCTAGCTTATTTTGTAAAATAGGAATATGCTCAATTCCATTCAACAAAGGGAGCACTTTCGCCCCTTTTTCCACAAACATTTTTAATGGCTCCAGTGCCCCTTGTAAGTGCTGACCTTTAACAGCTAATATGACTAAATCAACATGAGCAACTTCAGTTGGACTTTCAATAATTTGTGGATTCAAACTTTGATAGTTTCCTGTTGGGCTGCTTACTTTTAAACGATATTTTCTTATTTGGGCTGCCCGTTTTTCTCTCACTAAATATGTAACGTTTTCACCAACCTCTTCCAATCGACTTCCAAAATAAGCACCAAGTGCACCGGCACCAATGATGACAATTTTCATTTAAATGGCCTCCCACAATAATCTCTTCTAATCTATTACTATTTTATCGGAAGCTTGAGGTGGTGGCAATGAAACGATATTAGTAAAAAAAGTTCCCCTATTTCCACTCTCATTTATCATAAATTTCATTTTAGTGGACTACCCTTCTCTTTATCTTAATAAACCGAAAACCAAATCATAGATATTGTCTTCTCATTTATTGTCCAAAGGGTCAGTTGATAGTTATTTTCCCTGTCTACATAGACAATCGCCCGACCTAATCCCATTTCACGATATGTATAATATCGATCGCCGTAGAGAGATTTTGCTTTTTCAATTGTATCTCCTATCATCAGACCTGATGTTGTCTCCAATTGAGTACGACTGGAAGATATTGAGGAAATGAGATTTTCTGCATCAACGCTAACATATAACGAATCGAAACTATAAGCGATTCCAGCTGGCTGTTCCCTTTTTACATATGAACCTAAGCGTTCAAAATCTTCTTCCATTAAGGGTTCTCCTAATCGAAATCCAGCAATCGCTTCCTCAGATAAAGAAGTCGAGGAGACAAAATGATGGTTTATCGAATAAAACCACCATCCTGCAAAAATGAAAAGAAGAAATAGCGGGATTGCCATCAACGTCATTCCCAAAAATTTTGCATGTTTGTATACAATGAATCCGCTAACTGGAATTAAAATCATAAATGCGAGTAAAATGAGCATCATTCTAAAAAACCTCCTATTTATAATACCTAGTTATTCTATGTATATTAGTAAAAATAGAAGGAGATCTAAATCCCCTTTAAGTAACCTATTTTAAAACTAACTTTACTTAATGGATAAAATAATAACGTAACGATCACACAACTTATCATAAAAGGTGGTGTAATAAGTGCATGAAACCAAATTTGAACCGCTTCATCAAAGAGTACACAGAACATTAGAATAAGGTTGGGTACTATCGCCAGTTGAATGACCTGCTCGATTTGCTTTTTCCCTTTTGCACCACTTAGTTTCCCAATCCAAAAACTGATAATTAACCACAATAACCCATAAGAAACTAAAAGAAACCACTTCATATGAACAAGAGCATACCAAATAGATTCAATTGGAGTGAACGGCTGATAATGATAAAGAACACTCAATATAAAGCCCGAAAATAACAGGAGATAATTCCCCCAGATCATTTTTTCTTTGAGTGAGTTAAGATTTTTAGACCCTTTTTGATAGCAGGCTGCAATATCCTTCGCTTGACCAAGTTCCTCGATGGAGCGTTTAACGGCCTCCTCCTCATCTATGCCTTGATACATAAGTTCACGACTTTTTTCATCTAAAATCGATTGATATTCTTTTATTATCTCTTTCCCGTCACAAACAGAAGTTAGTTCTTCTTCAAGGTCACTTAAGTATTTTTGCTGCAACTTGTTCATTTTGAAGTTCCTAAAACCTGATTGATCATTTTCACAAACAAGTTCCATTCCTTTGTTTTCGATTCAAGTAACTCTTGCCCTTCCGCTGTTATGCGATAATATCTTCTAGCCGGTCCTTTTACTTGCTCTTTCCAATAAGATTCGATAAAGCCTTTGTGTTCAAGCTTATGCAACCCTGGATACAAGGTTCCTTCTTTAACTTCTAGAGCATTTTCACTACGTTTCTTCATTTCTTTAACGATTTGATAACCGTACATATCACCTGTTGAAAGCAACTGTAAAACGAGTAATGATGTGCTTCCTTTTACTAACTCCCGATCAAACAAACTCATCACCTACCTAGAATTATGAGGTATATTTAGATTACCAATTTATACTTATTAGTGCAAGAGATAAAATATTAAGAACTCCAAATATACGAACATTATTTATCCAAACTTACTTTTCGTTCGTTTTTAAGATTGACTTTTAGCAATCACACTCCTAAAATGAGCATAGATATTAAAATTGTCGAATGAACAACTAAGGGGAAAATTTTAGATGCCGTTACAAGATCAAGTATTACGTAATGAATGGATTGCCGTTTCTCGATCGGCGGAACTGCTTAATTATAAAGAATATGAACGTTCAACAACCATCCAAACTTTAAAGTTGGTTGGTTGCTTTTTGTAAATTGGTCCTTCTTTTCACACAACAACTCCAACTATTTATGGGCAAGTCATCGCTTGTTTTTGCATAAGCATAAGTAAAGACATTTACAACCACGAACTTTCCTATGAGGAGGAGATCATGTTTAAACTTCCTAAAAAGAAATACTACTTAAATAAAAATAAAACAAGACTCAACTCACCTTTCCCCAACGTGTTTTTATTTCTTTTATTCTTTTTCTCGGTTTGACTTTTTTAGGCTTTTATATTGTGGAAGCTCAAATTAGACCGACTATAATTGATATTGCACACATGGAGACACAGAAGATAGGTACAAGTGTGATTGAGTATGCAGTTAGGCAATCACAAAATGAAGTGAATGTCGATAAAGTTTTAAATTATGAATTAGATGGGAATGGTAACTTAATTTATCACTATTTTGATACAAAAATTTATAATGATATGCTGACATCGTTGATTTCTAATTCACAAACATATATTCAATTATTAGAAGAGGGCTCCCTTCCAGAAGAACTCGAAACGATCCCACAAGAATCTCATGACTCTGTTAATGAAATTGGTTTATTATACTCAATCCCTCTCGGTCAAGCAACTGGGAATAGTTTATTGGCTAATCTCGGACCGAAAATTCCCATTCAATTAACTGCGATTGCCGATATTAATATTCACATAAATGAAGAAATTAAATCATTAGGTATTAACAACACTTTTTTAAGATTAGCGATAGATTTTGAAGTCAATGCCCAAATTATTATTCCATTTACAACTATAAGTGATCCCGTTAAAACGACAATTCCGATTGGGTTTGCATTTTTTCCAGGCGAAGTACCTCAGTTTTATAGTGGCAATTCTAATGGAGTTATGCCATCTTTACCGTTACCAATTGAGGAACAACTAGAAGAAGAAACAGCTCAACCTTCAGATAGTAATAATTAATGAGTAGGACTGTCGATTAAGGGATGCTTAAACTGTGACAAAAGTTGTTAACAAGATTTCCCTGTAATCATTCCATTAACGTTTCTTTCCCTTTAGTGATTTAAAATAACCCTCAAGTCGTGATGAGACGTCTTGAGGGCCTTTTTATTCTTTCATTACTAAATCAGTAAAAGATTCTAACGTTTCTATGCCCTATCTCTTGTTAATAATACTTAACGGTTTCTTGATAATTTTTTCCTTCTTTTGCTAATCTAAGCACCGTATTGACTCATGCCAACACCATGTCCGTACCCAATTATGGTAAATGGTAAATTCGATCGTATCACCAACAATATTGAACTTAAAGTCTGTAGACCTTAATTCTAAAACCTTCCTGAACTCATCACCTGAAAATTCCTCTCCATATCTTTAAATTCACAAATAGTAGAACAGAACGTTAAAAAACCTAACTACACCCTATTTATTCCAAAAATCATGTTATAATACTATTTAAATTTAATTCTTTGGAGGTTAGATAGATGTCCATTATATTAAATCGAGTTGGGGCGATTTTTATTCCGGTCAGTAATATCGAAAAGGCTAGAGATTGGTATTGTGACTTGTTAGAAATTCCAAATGATCAGGAAATTTTGTATGGTCATTTATATATTTTGCCTATGGAAGGGGTTCGTATTGTACTAGATAGTAAAATTTATCATGAGGAGCATGTATTTAAAAAACCTGCCTTTCATTTAAATACAAACGATATTGAAGCAGCCTATGAATATATGAAAAGGAAAAACATTCGCTTGCTTACAGAAATTGAAAATAATCATTGGTTTAATTTCCAAGACCCAGATGGCAATACTTTAATGATTTGCAAGTGTTAACCAGATAAACGGTTATGTTGGAGCAAAATAGGCACCGCCACCATGAAGCAAAGACTCGTGCAGGATCTAAAACATCGGATCTGTGCTTAATTTGAATTACACCATCAGCTGTATACCCGTAGCAATCGTGGGTGAACCGGGAGCCTCTCGCGAATAATCGCTACGGGTCTCCCTTGTTTCTCGTCTCTCACAGGACGCAAAGTATCATTTCTTTAGCCATAGCAGAAATACCTTATTTGTCCATCAGCCGCATTTAATTTTCAAACAAAAAAAGAATAGGAACGTTACTTATTCTCTAACACTCGTTAACCTTACAACTCTTTAATAACAGCAATATATGGTTGCACCCATTCAGAAAAGGAAAGATTATCATCCCATGTCACAGCCCCCATTGCTTTGAAGCAGCCCCAATCCAATACACGTTGATGGAGCATATGTATGGTAAGTCTATTTTTCATTTGCTCCCTATTCTTCTGTGTGAGTTGTACATAAACACGAAACAATTCATGCACTAAAGATTGTTTTTCTTTTTCAATATAATATAAGAACATTTTCACTAGATCATTAGATCCATCAGCAAAATAAGCATTCGTAAAGTCAAAAATCCCGCTGACCTTCCACTGACCGTCTATTTTATCAACAACAAAGTTCCCTACTTTAAAATCCCCCATTACAAATTCAGCTTCTTTTAAGGAATCGAATGCGGACTTTGCTTGTTCAATTAAGTCCAAAGTGAATTGTTCATCCAACTCTGTAATGGTTGAATATTTTTTGGCATCCTCTAACCAATGAAGAATTCGTGCTTTCAGCCATTGAAAATAAGAGGATGCAAATGGTTGTATTTCTGCAGATACTGGTTGATACTCGCCAAAAATGGGCGTTTTCCATTGATGCATTACAGCTAAAACTTTGGCGACTTCTGTGACTATTTGTCTTTCTCCCTCTACTAATAACTGCTCTTGAATTTCATTTAAATGAGTGCCTTTTTTTCTCGGCATCAAAACGTATGACCAACCTATTAAATCTTCTTCAAAATCAATTATGTATGGGGTCGGCAAAGCCAACATCGTTTTCTGAGCTAAATTCTCAATATAAAAACGTTCTTCCTCAAACTGACCTGGAAATAATGGATTACCTTTGAGCACGTACTCACCTTTTGTAGATTGGATAAACATCGTTTGCCCCATCGCTCCAATGTTTGTTCTTTCACCTGAGACAAACTTCCCTAAATGAAATCGTTCAAGCATTTGTTCAATAATGGACTCATTTAATTCCCCTAGTTTATTAGAACCAAAGATGATTTTAGTTGTCATAACGCCCTCCTTCTACAGGTAATAAACTTGTTCAGACGGAAGGCTCTTTAGAACAAAACCTTCATTTCTTACTTTATCATTTATATGAATTTTCAAACACTATTATTTGAAGACGTATTTTGTGAAAGCACACCAAACAAAAAAAGCCATCCATCAGGCATAAAAACCATCAAGATGACTTCTGTTCATTACTCGATTTCAAATGTTTCGGTTATGTTAATACTGTTCTTCACTGATTGGACGATTTTTGCTGGATCATTTTATTAACCATCCAGGTTATTTATTCGTCGTCATCTTTCATTTTCATCAATCTCATGCCGTTTAAGGTAACGAGTAAAGTCGCTCCAACATCAGCTAATATCGCCATCCATAACGTTAACCACTCTGGAATGACTAATAATAAAGCAATCGCCTTAATGCTCAGGGCAAAAATAATATTTTGTTTAATAATCGCCAAAGCTTTTCTACTTACTTTTATCGTAAAAGGAAGCTTCTTCAGGTCATCACTCATTAGGGCTAAGTCAGCGGTTTCAAGAGCCGTATCAGTACCAGCTCCTCCCATCGCGATGCCGACACTTGATGCAGCAAGAGCTGGTGCATCATTTACCCCATCCCCTACCATTGCAACATGTTCATATTTCTGACGTAAGTCTTTAATGACATTTAACTTATCCTCTGGTAAAAGTTCAGCACGAACCTCTTTGACACCTACTTGTTTCGCAACCGCTTCGGCTGTTCGTTGATTATCACCGGTCAGCATAACGGTCTCACGGATTCCTAGTTCCTCTAACTGTTTAACTGCCTTTTGACTAATCGACCGAACTTCATCAGCAATTCCGACGACTGCTAACACTTGTTCACTTGTACCAAGTAAGATAGCTGTTTTTCCTTCTGATTGCATCTTTTCAATATCATTTATCACTTTGTTATCTATGGTAGAACTCACCGTTTCCTTTAGTAGTGAGAGGTTTCCAATTACATATTCCGTAGAATCAATTGTCGCTTTTAATCCTTTACCAGTGATTGAACTAAAGTTACTAATTTCAATTTCCTCGAAGAAAATCTTTTCACGCTCTGCTCTCTCTAATATAGCTGATGCGAGCGGATGTAATGATTTACTTTCTAATGCAGCTACTTTTGCAAATAATTGATTTTGCTCAACTTCCTCATCATAGACGATATAATCGGTAACTTTTGGTTTCCCTTTTGTTAAAGTTCCGGTTTTATCAAAGGCGATCGCTTTAAGAGCTCCTGTTGCTTCTAGATAGACGCCACCTTTCACTAACACACCATGCTTAGCCAAATTGCCAATTGCCGTTACGATCGCAACAGGAGTCGAAATGACTAAAGCACACGGACAACCGACTACTAAAACGGCTAACCCGAGATAAATCCAATCTTCCCAGCCTTGACCAAAAAAGGTTGGCGGAATTGTCGCTATTAAGGCGGCTAGCACGATAATGGCTGGTGTGTAATATTTGGCGAATTTATCAACAAAAGCTTGTGAGGGTGCTCTTTCTGCTTGAGCCTCTTCAACAAGGTGAATAATTTTAGCAATCGTTGTGTCATTTACATGCTTAGTGACCTCGACTTCAAGAAAACCTTCTTCATTTAACGTTCCCGCAAACACTTCATCTTTTACTGTTTTTTCTACAGGAATTGATTCTCCTGTAATCGTTGCTTCGTTAATCGATGACTGCCCTGAAACGACCATACCATCCATTGCTAACTTTTGTCCTGGTTTCACAATCATAATATCGCCAATTTCGATATCTTTGACATTAACGACCTGTTCAATGCCGTCTCGACGGATCAGGGCTTCCTTAGGAGCTATGTTCATTAATGAACGTATCGACTGTCTTGCTTTATCCATTGAAAAACGTTCTAATGCTTCACTTACTGCAAATAAAATGACAACAATTGATCCCTCAACCCATTCTCCGATAATCGCGGCACCGATAACCGCAATCGTCATTAAGGTTTTCATATCAAAACGAAGGCGAATTAAATTCTTAAAACCAGTCATAAAAAGCGAGTATCCACCGATAATAATCGCCGAAATAAAAACAAAAACTGTAATCAAACTTTCCTCACCTAAGGCAAACTGTAACACTAATCCGAGCAACACGAACAAAGCAGAAAAAATCACATGTAAATTCCCTTGCCAGATTGGCTTTTTTTCCACTGCCACATCCGTTTGCCCTTCTTTTTCATTCACCACTTTAATGTGATCAAACGCTCCTGCTTTTTCAATTTCTGAAACAGTTGCCGCTCCAATAACGGTTATTTTAGATGCTCCGAAATTCACCTTCGCCTCTTGTACTCCTGGAATCTCTTTTACATTCTGCTCAAAAGTAGCGGCACAGCTAGCACATGATAAGCCCGTTACCCGAAAGACTTCTTTTTCTATCGCTCCCATTTAATCACGCCCTTTACCTTCCTCAGAGTGAATCAATGCGGTCACGACTAATTCTTTTATATGATTATCATCAATCGCATAAAAGACCAATTTTCCTTCTTTACGACTTTTTGTGATTCCTAAATTTTTTAACAATCGTAAATGATGGGACGTTGTGGCAGTTGTTGCTCCAATAATATTGGCGACATCACATACACATAATTCTTCTTCCTGTGTCAGAGCGTACGTTATTTTTAATCTAGTCGGATCAGATAACGCTTTAAAAATAGCTGCTACTGGACTTAGTTCCACTTGTTTCATTTTATTTGAGACCGTTTGTACCTTTTCTTCATCAAAACAAAACACTTCACACATATCTTCATTTAATTTATTTTGAGCTTTTGTCGCTGCCATATGCCCACCTCATTCAAACATTCATTTGATTATTATTCTATGTATCTATTTTCCATTTGTCAATAATCAAACACCCATTTGATTGTTATTAACTCAACTTTCGCATCGAGAAAAACCGTTCAACTAGTTGGCAGAGCGAATAGAAGCTCTTAAAAAAATGCCCTTGACACGTTTGAAAAGCGAGAACGCACTATCACACCAAACGGATAAACTGTGCATTAAGAAAATATTATAGACCCTCCGGCTGTCGCTCCCAAAACCATACTCCGCGTCCTGCGGGAACCTTGCGAGCCTCCTCGGCAAGCCTTGCGGGGTCTCGCTCCACGGTTTATTCCCGCGGGAGTCTCCGTATGGTTTTGTCCGCTAAGTGTGGTGGAGAGGTTTGATGATATCGCCATTCTCAATTAGCTATTTCTAACGCAGAAGGACCTTCTTCTTCACTTTGTTAGTTATGAAAAGACAGGATTCCAATCGAAATAAGCTCGCTAGTCTAGCTAACGTACAGAGCATCAGCACGGATTTATTTACAACTGTAACGGAATGAGTCATGGAAGGAGAAAAATCATTCTCAAGCTACTGTATTTTGAAGTATTGTCTGTTTTTTTATTCCATGAGAAAACCGAACCTAGATTCGATTCCATTATCTAGCGGACAAACAGACACGGAGACTCCCGCAGGAATAAACCGTCCAATGAGACCCCGCAAGCGTGCTGAGGAGGCTCATGAGGTTCCTGCAGGACGCGGAGTGTCTGTTTGGGAGCGACCGCCGGAGGGCCTATTATTTATTTCTTGATGCACAGATAACGTGAGATTGGTTTGTTCGTTTATGAACATGACGTATTAAAGCAAAGGGTTGACTGTTTACATTTTTTTCAATAAGAAGGAAGAGTTAATCACATTGTTCGCGACAGCCGAAGCGCTTCATTTTAGTGAACAGTTTCCTTCAACAGCCTACGAAGAGATGTGTTCAGACTGTCAACGATTGAACCGTTCATGTAAAGTCAAATTGAGTATTGTATCGCCCTAAAATCAATCTCTATCAACGGTTAAGAGCCAATCATACTCTGCGAAAGTTGAGTTATTAATAAAAATTTCCCTTAAAAAGGACATTGCCTTTAGAGATTTAATTTGCTAGAATGGCTTGACGAACGATCGTCAGTTTATTAGTTTTTAAGATTGAAAGGAGCTTATCATGAGCTACGATGCCATCAAAGAGTCTGCCTTAGCTCTATTTGCCAAACACGGTTATGAAGGAACATCTTTGGCCCAAATCGCTGAATCTGTCGGGATAAAAAAACAATCGATTTATTCGCATTTTAAAAGTAAAGATGATTTGTTTCTTCAATTATTAAATGAAACATTTGAGATTGAATTAATACGTGTCACCAATTATTTGCAGGAGCATTTTGAAAAGCCATTGGGTGATTGTTTATTTAAATCGTTACAAAGCTATATTGAACGCTTTAACAATGACAGTCGGATGAAATTTTTTTTACGAATTTCCTTTTTTCCACCTGCCCATATATACGCTCAAGTAATGGATGCTCTTTATGAATATATTGATCAAGTAGATGCCCTATATTTAGAACGCTTTAAACATGCGATTGAATTAAAAGAAATGAGCGGCCAAGCCGAAATAGCGACAATGGCTTTTTCTGCTTTAATTGATTCAATTTGTGTGGAGCTTGTTTACGGGGGGACGAAACGAACAGAAAAGAAATTACAAGCAGCCTGGATTGTTTTTTGGAATGGATTAACTGCTTCCAAAAATAACAGCTAGAAGTGAGGGATGTACGATGTATCATGCAGAAACGTATAAAGAAAAGTTTACGCTTTTCTTAACGATTCTTTGGCCAATCATGGTCACTCAGCTAAGTTTACATGCCATGACGTTAATCGATACGATGATGAGTGGTCGTGTTGGAACAAATGATTTAGCCGGTGTTGCTATCGGCTCAAGTATTTGGCTGCCTGTTTTCACAGGGATAAATGGGATTTTACTCGCTGTGACACCAATTGTCGCCCAATACATGGGAAGTGGCGAGAAAAATAAAATTAGCTTTACCGTTACACAATTTATTTATTTGTCGTTCATTCTTGCCATCCTTGTCCTTATCATTGGGGCTCTTTTTTTGGACCCGCTTCTTACGATGATGGCATTAGAACCGGAAGTTCATCATATTGCTTTTCATTATTTGGTTGGTCTCGGGACAGGAATCATTCCATTATTTATGTTTAATGTCGTGCGGAACTTTTTTGATGCTCAAGGGTTTACGCGAATAACGATGTTTATTACCGTTATTGCTGTACCTTTTAGTGCGTTATTAAATTATGGTTTTATTTTTGGGAAGTTCGGCTTGCCTGCCTTAGGTGGAATTGGTGCCGGTTATGCAACTGGATTAACCTTTTGGATTATCTTCATTTTGAGTATTATTATGACATTTAAAATTAGTCCAATGCGTCCGTATAAAATTTTTGTCAATTGGTTTAGACCGTCATTAAAAGCGTGGAAGGAGCAACTTTCCATTGGGGTGCCAATTGGGCTATCGATTTTTTTTGAAGCGAGCATTTTTGCGATTATGACATTATTAATTGGGATGATGTTCTCAACCGTGACGATTGCTGCTAACCAAATTGCTTTAAACTTCACATCCCTTATTTTTATGATTCCATTAAGCATCTCCATGGCCTTAACGATTGTTGTTGGCTACTCGGTCGGAGGTAAACGAATTAAGGCTGCGAAACAATACACGTATTTGGGTGTTATTGGAGGAGTTGGAATTTTAGCCATTGCTTCCGTTTTCTTGTTCTTCTTTAGGGAACAAATTGCTGGCATTTATTCAACCGAAAGAGAAGTCATTGTTCTCGCAGCTCAATTTTTTATTATCGCGATTTTTTATCAGCTTTCTGATGCTCTTCAATCAGGTCTACAAGGAGTATTACGTGGTTATAAAGATGTAAAAGTTCCCTTTATGATCGCCTTTACTTCTTACTGGATTATCGGAATTCCAGTCGGTTATTCGCTAGCTGCCTTTACCGCACTCGGACCAAAAGGCTTCTGGGTAGGGATAACGATTGGTTTAACATGTGCGGCGATTGGCTTCTTCACTCGTTTAGTCTTCGTCCAACGTCGAACGCTCAAACAATTTGCGGCAGAAGCTAACGCCGAAGGGCAAAAAGGAGCTTAGATGAATTCTGATGACTCTAGTGAATCGGGAGACCCCACAACAATGTGCTGTGGGGTCTCCCGTATTTCACTATTCGCACAGGAGTCACCGGGCACTTTTACTCAAAAACATACTCTTGTTGCAAATGTTGGATAAATAGTTGTAAAGCTTCGTCTTCTGTTGTTTCCATCCAATCCTCTAATTCATTTTTTTCACCTGCAAATAAGAACTCCAACTTCTCCACGATCGTATTAAACTCGATTTGATTTTCAGATAAACCGTTAATCATCGCACCCCAGTTCACTGGTTGATAGCCACTAGCTCTGACAGGGTATTGGTTAGCTAACTCGACAACTTCATCGATATTTGCCCCAAGATAGAGTTCTAATGCTAATAATAAACCGACATCAATATGCGTACGATCTCCATCCATCACTTCATACATTACCGCAAGTGCTTCATTATATTTTCCATTAACTAATAAATACTGTGCATGTTCTGTCAGCATATGTGGATCCAACTCGCCTCCATTATGCACTTTAAACCTCTCATATATTTCTTCATATAACTCCCAGTTCTGTTCAGAATAATAATGCCCTAATAAAAAAGGTAAATATTCATCATATGAGAATTTTCTAGTTAACTCTTCCATATAAAAATAGGAACGATCCACTTCCTCAAACGCCACAAGGATTTTAATCAGCATATTCAAACTATGAATATCTTCGGTCTGCTCGTAATGTTGCTCATATAGACGATACGCTTGAGCGATTTCACCGTCAAGTAATAATCGATCAGCTTCCGTTAATTCACGCTCCTGCAAATAAAAGAAACCTGCCGTGCTTGCATTGACTCCAAGTCCCCCACTTGTTGAAATTCTTCGATTATGTTGATCGTAGGCATCAACTGCCCAAAGCAGGCGCTGATTCGGATTCGCTAAGCCAAGCAACGATTGAGTTTCAATGTCCTTATCCACTTCAAAAGGTAGATCATGATAATGGACGATTTCTCGTTCTTCAGTCGGATTAAATAAAAGGCCTAACTGATAAGAATATAATTCTTCGACTGGAATTAAGGCTTTGTTATCGACAAAGCGATCCAACCGACCTGATAACAATGAGCCATTATCCGTTTGATAACCGAATGATAATTGATAATAGGCCGCTCCTTCCACCTCTTCCCATTCAAACAAAACTTCTTGATCGGTTATGACGTCATCATTTATTGGATGTTGCAAATCAATTAAAGGAGTTAAAACGACATCATACTCAACCGAATGACTATCTGTTACAGTAATCCAATCATCCGCATCAACAGCCCAAGTCCATCCATTTAAATGTTCAAATCGCAATCCAATAAAGAGTTGATAATTCCCTTCCTCTACTCCCTTAAATACAAACTCTCCCTTTTCATTTGTCCTTATTGATTTTTCAGAATGACTAACACTCTGATTTACCATTGATTGTTCCCTTAGGTACACTTCTATGTTTTCCAGTGCTTGACCATCGGAACGAGTGACTCGCCCTGATACCGTAACGGCTCCTTCCGCTTTATCGAACTCCTCCTCGGCCGCGTAATAAGAAGCAAGCTCTTTTGTTGCCTGTGCCCATTCAGAATCGATGTTTCCTTCCTTCACATATTGCTCTAAAATCCTTTCCATTTCGCTTTGACTAAAATAAAAAGGAGAGCCATTTGAATGACTAAAGCTCGGGCCAATCATCACATCATAATTATTTTCAGAAAGACGTGCTAAAATATAGTCCTCAATGAGGCTCCTTTTCTGGGTTTCAGTAATGGAGCTTTCAAGGAGTTCAACTAATTGTTCTGAACCAATTTCAGCTCCAGTTGATACAGCTCGCTCAAATTGTAATAATTTCACCTGAGGAATTATAACGAAAGCAACAATTGGAATTAGTGCAATCACAAATAGAGAAAAGGCTAAGTGTTTTATTTTTACTTTAATTTTCATTTAGTAAGCCTATCCTTTCTAATTGTTCCTTTGTATAATAATTTTCACCTATTTTTTGAAATGAACTTCCCTCTATATTTTCAAAACTTTCCTGTTCATAGAAAAGACCTTGTGCAAATATAGTCCCTACAAATACAATCGCCACAGCCATTACCATAACTAAAGAAATCTCAATCTCCTTATTCATAAAGGAAGTCCATCTATTTTTCCATGACTTCGGATGTGTTCGGATCGTGACAGCTTGATAACTCGTAAAGCGTATTGACGCCATTTCATGATCCATTTGTTTCCTTAATCGCTTTTTCTCGTCCGTCATCCCAAAACTCCTCCTTTAATAAAATCTCTTTTAAAAGGGCTCTTCCTCTTTTGAGTCTAGCTTTTATCGTATTTTCCTTCGTTTGAATTAACTCGGCAATCTGAGCTATTTTTAATTCATTAAAATAATATAGAACAATAACTTCTCGATATTTGATGCCAAGCTTTCCGATCGCGGCTGTTAGTTGTTGATTTTGAGCATTTTGCAATAAACTTTCTTCGGGATACTCTGATAATTGTGTCGATTTTATTTGTTTGATTTGTTCAAAAAAATAAGCCACATTATTAAATTTTGACTTACGGAAATGGGAACGACAGTTATTATAGACAATGGAGACGAGCCAGCTTTTTAATTTGGTTGGATCTTGTAACTGATCGATTTTTTCATAAGCGATAACAAATGTATCTTGAACCGCTTCCTCTGCTACTTGCCTGTCTTTCACAAACAAATAGGCGGTTCGTAATAAATAATCGCCATATTCAATCATGAGCTCTTTTAATGCAGCCTCTTCTTTATCTCTCAATCGATTAATTAGCCTCAAATTGCTCTCCCCTCCTTTATTGAGCTCTACTTTATAGAGGCAATTTCCTATAAAAAAGTTGCATACTTTTCTAAAAAGATTTTTATTCCAAGCAGATCACTTGAATCTCTTCCTCATCTATTGTAAAACGATAATCAGTCATTGAAAATAACCGGCCATAAAGCCATTATGTCTCTTCTAAAATATCAATTGCATTTCAGCAGAAAAGCAGTATAATAGTCTTATTAAACCATCACGTTATAGTTAGGGGGTTTTCTTGTTGGGGATACGAAATTCAAAATTGGTGAGTTAGCGGATAAGTCGGGTGTAACAAAACGTACGATTGATTATTATACAAATTTAGGTCTGTTAAAAGTAGAACGTTCTTCTTCTAATTATCGTTATTATGACGAGTCACAGTTAGAACGACTGCATTATATTGAAGACTGCAAAGCGAAAGGCATGTCTTTAGAGTTGATAAAAAAAGGCATCTTTGAAAAATTCTCTGAGGAAGTCGATATTCATGAACTCAGACTAAAGATTCAAAATCTTGAACACGACGTTTCTGAGGTTTTGGGGAAATTGGATTCCTTGAATCAACAAGAAATCAAACAGAATATTTCTAAAGAAAGCTTTTCCTTAATTCAATCGTTAATCACGCTTGTTAAATAAAGTAAGGGATCATCGTATAAAACGATAGCTGTAGAAAAAAATAATCATTATGGAGAATCTTAAGGAGGTGTAGGTCTTACCTTTTACGTAGGACCACATATTGACCAGTCTGAATTTAATTCTTTTTGTTATTTTAATTGTTTTAACTGCATTTTTTGTAGCAACTGAGTTCTCGATCGTTAAAGTACGCTCAACCAAAATCGATCAGCTCGTTGCTGAAGGTAATAAAAGGGCGATTGCCGCTAAGCATGTCACATCGCATTTAGATGAATACTTATCTGCATGTCAACTCGGGATTACAGTAACAGCTCTAGGTTTAGGGTGGATCGGGGAGCCGACTTTTGAAGTCATTTTATCGCCACTATTTGACTGGATTGGGGTTCCGGAAGCTTCTCGTCATATTTTAATTGTTGCCGTTGCCTTCTTAATTGTTACGTTCATTCACGTTGTTGTCGGTGAGCTTGCTCCTAAAACAGTTGCGATCCAAAAAGCTGAAGCCGTTGCATTATGGTGTGCCAAACCAATTATTTGGTTCTACCGCTTATTATATCCATTCATTTGGGTTCTAAATGGTGCTGCTCGTATCCTTGTTGGTTTATTCGGTTTAAAACCAGCATCAGAACATGAAATGGCCCACTCTGAGGAAGAACTTCGTCAATTAATGACAGAGAGTTTTAATAGTGGTGAAATTAACAAAAATGAATTCAAATACGTAAATAATATTTTTGAATTTGACGAAAGAGTCGCCAAAGAAATTATGGTACCACGAACTGAAATTACAAGCATTTCTATTCATGATTCTATCGATAAAGTATTAAATATTATTAAAAATGGTCGTTATACACGATACCCTGTTACAAATGAAGATAAAGATCATATTATTGGTTTTTTAAACGTAAAGGAATTTTTAACAAATCGTATGGATATTCAAGATGATGCCATTGATATCAATGACTTTGTGAATCCAATCATTCACGTAATTGAAACCATTCATATTCATGATTTATTAGTAAAGATGCAAAAAGAGCGCATTCATATCGCCATTCTTTTTGACGAATATGGTGGAACCTCAGGCCTTGTAACTGTTGAAGATATTCTCGAAGAAATCGTTGGGGAAATTCGCGATGAATTTGATGAAGATGAAATATCTGATGTTCGTCAAATCAGTGATGGTCACTTTATCGTAAACGGGAAGCTTCTATTAGCCGATATTAATACCCTTTTAGATACAACGATTGAACATGAAGAAGTTGATACAATTGGTGGTTGGTTCTTAACAAATAAGTTAGACCCAACGGTGGGCTCGACGATTGAATTTGCTGGATATTCATTTATTGTTCATGAAAGCAACGGTAGGCAAATTCAGTACATTGAAATTAAATCAGTCACCCCTCAAACAGAGCCTCTTAAAGAAGATGAGGATGATTGTAAATAAGAAGGTAAAATTGGGTTGCTCTTAATAGGGCAACCTTTTTTGATACATTACAAATTCTGAATATTGTGGTAAGATCATCTAAAAAAGAAAGTGGGAAATCACTTGTCATTGCCTTATATTTATCAAGCTAAATCAAATGAAAATAATGAAGTAACTGGATACCCTGCTTTTGCTCGTATCGTATCAAGACTTCAAGATGTTTTATTTGAAAAATATGGTTACGCATTTACTATTTATAGCACGGACAATTCTTTTTATGAACTTTGGACGATATTAGAAGAAGATGTAAAAGAAAATAGTGATGAGATCGATCATGTTGCCCAAATATTTGAAAAACTCGAAGCGAAAACTTATGAATATGACCGTGAAGGAGAGACCCCACAATTTAAAGTCATCCATTCGGTTCATAACCATGTTTACGCCTATACAAAAGCTGGGGTTGCTTTTGCGAGAATCCCTGCGTTTGATGAAAATGCGAATATTATGAGCTATAATTGTGTCCTCGCTAAAAACGATGAGGCGTTAATGAATTTCTTACGTTCAATTAATGAGCGACTTTGGTTAAAAAGCCAAAATGAGGTATTAGTTTTCACTGATACGATGCATGGTTTTAACCAAGAGCACCAACCGATTAACCAAGAAATATCACGGGATGATGTTGTCTTAGAGCCGAAAATTAAAGAAGATATTTATGCCGCTCTTGATCAGTTTTTTGATGAAGATCGCAGTTTCTTTAAAATGTATAACATCCCTTATAAAAGAGGGATCCTCCTCTATGGACCACCTGGTAATGGAAAAACTTCCTTAGTAAAAGCGATTGCCAATACAATTAAAGCTCCTGTCGCTTATTGGCAAATTACTGAATATACAAATAGTGATTCCATTTCCACTGTTTTTAGTTCGGCTAGTCGATTATCGCCAATGATTCTTGTCATTGAAGACATTGACTCCCTGCCTGTTGGAGTCCGTTCCTTTTTTCTAAATACGTTAGACGGAGCTACTTCCAAAGAAGGGATTTTCTTAATTGGTACAACGAATTATCCAGAAAAAATTGACCCTGGTCTAATGAACCGAGCTGGTCGCTTTGACAGATCATATGAAATTAGTTTGCCAAATGGAAAAATGAGAAATCAATTTATTCATCAACTCGGCTTCAACCACTTCTTAGAAGAAGATGAAATTTCTCAATTATCAGCGAAAACAAAAGGGTTTTCTTTTGCCCAAATTAAAGAGCTTTTCGTCAGTGCTGCTTTAGAATGGCATCAGAAGCAAACACTTCATCTCGATGAAATCATTCAAGGTATGAAAAAGGAGCATAAAAAAAGCAAACAAGGCGAATGGTGGGATGACCAAGACGAACAGGTCGGTTTCCGTTAATTAAAAAAGTCCTCCTTTTGGTTTAAATTTAAAACCTTTTGGGGACTTTTTTCATTATTTGTCAGGTTCTACATGGACATTCACATCAATCGCCCGATGCTTTTCTTTAATAATTTCTTCCACTTTATCTGATATTTCATGAGCATCACGTACATCTAGATTGCCATTCACTTCAATGACAATATCAACAACAGAGCTATTGCCATAATACCTCGCCTTTACTTCTTTGACCGCCTCGACATCATCAACCATTAAGGCTGTTCTCCGGCATTCATCAAGCTCGCTTTTTTCGAACCCATCCGTTAAATAATGAGTTGCATCCTTAAAAATATCCCATGCAGTTTTGCAAATGACAAAACCAACCAGAACCGCAATCAATGGGTCTAACCAAATAAACCCAAATTGAGCTCCGATTATACCAATTGTTGCCCCAATACTGACAAGAGCATCGGATAAATTATCTTTAGAAGCAGCTGTAACGGCTTGTGATTTTATCTTCTTCCCAAGGTTACGATTATAACGGTAAACAAAAAGCATTACGACAAAACTAAAACCACCGACCCACGCTGCAATTAAATCAGGAGCTTCTTGATTCGGTGCAAATAAGGCTGGAATGGCTCCAATCAGCACTTGAATCCCGACAACCATAATAATAAAAGAGGCCACTAATGATGCCACAGTTTCAGCTTTCCAATGACCGTACGGATGATCATGATCAGGCGGCTTTTGTGACATTCTTAAACCGACTAGAACAGCAATGGAAACCACAATGTCTGTCGCATTATTTAAACCATCTGCTTTTAATGCAGCTGAACCAGCATATAAACCGACACCTAATTTTAATATCGCTAAAATGAGATAAGCAATGATGCTAATAATAGCCCCACGCTCGCCCTTTTTTAAATCTTTATAACGTTCCTCTTCCATCCAAAATAAACCTCCTCACTTACTATCAAATATCATAGCAAGCGGTATCCATGTGGGTCTATAGCAACCTTTTTTTGTACTTGAAAACTTATTTTACATAAGAAAAAAGTTTCCATTAGGAAAAAGTTACAAATTGTATCGTCATATAAAGCTTTTTCGAGAAACCATTTCATTATCATGTCCCTTTTTTGAATGAAAAAACGTAAAAAAAGAATTTAAAAGATATTTTTAGAGCGCTGTTGATAGAGATTTAGAAGGGAAATTTAGAGGGGCTGACTGAGTTTTTTGAGAACAAGTCTGAAGCTAACTGCCTTTCTTTTTACTTTCTTTTTACTTTTTTTTACTTTCTTTTTACTTTCTTTTTACTTTCCTTCTGACTTTCACCCTCATTTACATTCTTGCCTCTGTGTTAATCTATTTTTTATTCCGTCTGCATATGGCAAGATAACATTTCCTAGATAATATCCCAATATACCTCCTAATGAGTTCAAAATAACATCATCAATGTCAACAGTTCGATTCGAAATGTGAGTAAAATATAGGACAAATTGGCCGAATTCGATAACAATAGAAAAGATGAAACTGCCTAATAGAACACTTTTAAACGTCGTTTTACTAAAAATCAACTTCACTAAAAAACCAAACGGAACTGATAAGAGGATATTTCCAAGTAAATTCCAAATTGCAACACCTCGAATCGTGCCAATTTGAATTTCTTTTACATAAGTCCAAATCGTATGAAATGGAATCAAATTATACTTTAACGATTCGCTTGGAACCCCATAACTAAACCAACAAAAATACGCGATATAGACAAAATAAATAGCGAGCAAGTATTTACTAGCCTCTTTTATAAAAGAAAATGAGTTCATCTTTGAGCGATATTTTTTAAACCAAAGCCAATAAAAAAAAGAAAATAATAAGAGCGTTGGTAAAACAAAATAAATAAAAACGACAATAAGATCCATGATCAAATACATAATTTTCCCTCATTTCCAATGATACTTTACTAAACATTGGACGACGGAGCTCTTATTATCGTTTTATCGATTTAGTTACCTTTTTTCATTTGATTGTGATGTTCAAACCATTCTCTCACTCCAGGCCTGTCCTCTAAATAGAAAAGGACTAACTAAAAATCCTCAAACTAAAACAACCCACCTAACTCGAGATGAGTTGTTCACATTCTCTATTGATGTGAAAAATAACGCTTTAGCCAACTATTCACCTTATCAACTAATTCAGGGTCTATCGGCTTTTTCACTTGCTTTTTATAATCTTTTAATATGACGTTCATTTTATATTCTTTTGATGTCTTTCTTAACATATGTGTTAAATGATTGATAAGATGGGTCTCACACTCGCCTTGTACAAGTGCTGCCACCTCTTGTATTTGCTCTGGCTTTACTTGAACATCCTTTGTTCCAGTAATCGCTAAAACTGGACACTGAACTTGCTGCAATGCTTTTTTGACATCAAAATCCAGATGCTCTCTTAACCATTTTGCCTGGACTTTTCTCCCTTTAAATCGAATAACATCTTCTTCTGATGTTTTTAGTTTCTTTGCTAAATGCTCATTATTAGACTCTAGCTTTTTCGCTACTTTTAGGAAGCGAACGACCTTTCCTTGAATCCCTTTCATTTCTTCAAGTTCATTTGTCATTTGTTTTCTTTGCCAAGCCATCGCCTCTTCTAAAGATTCCGTTAATCCCGCTAACAAAATTAACCCTGACACCCGTTCTCGCGTGTAGACAGCAGGAGCAATCATACATCCTTCACTATGTCCAAGTAAAATAATTTTAGCTAAGTCTATTTCTTTTTGCTTTTTCGCAAATTGGACGATCGTTATGGCATCTTCAATCAGATCATACAAGCCTGTTTGATAGTAATTGCCATCACTTTTACCGATACCACGTTTATCATACCTCAACGTTGCATACCCGTTTTCCACTAGCTCATCACTCAAATGATTAAAAACATTCAGCTTCTGCCATGTTGCATTTCCATCCCGATCTAATGGTCCACTTCCATGAATCATAATGACTAATGGATGTTTTGCTCTATCGACTTCTGGTATCGTCAACAATGCAGCCAAACCTTTAATATGAAATTCCCTTTCTCTTTTCATCGGTTTCCTCCCAAGTGAAAAAAATCTGCCGTTAAATAGTATGTTTGGATAAACCGAATCATGATTGATATTAAGTAATTGACTTTTTTAACAACAAAAAAGCAGCCGATCTAAACGACTGCTTTCCACTTATGAGGCTCCACTATTTCCTTTGCCTTGGCTTTGTTTATAAAATTCATGAAACAGCTTCATCAACGCTCTTTTTTCGATACGAGAGACATAGCTTCTGGAAATTCCTAAGTCTTTAGCAATTTCTCTTTGAGTCCGTTCTTCTTCTAGGTCAAGTCCAAAGCGACCGACAATCACTTCTTTTTCACGGGCATCAAGGACGTGAATGTATTCATAAATTTGCTTTTTCTCCATTTTTGTTTGAATGACATCAACAATATCATCGGCCTCTTCTTGCAGCACATCAATCAAACTAATTTCATTGCCTTCTTTATCCGTTCCAATTGGGTCATGCAAAGAAACATCTTTTTTCACCTTTTTTAGTGCTCTCAAATGCATGAGTATTTCATTTTCAATACAACGTGCCGCATAGGTAGCAAGCTTTGTCCCTTTGCCTTCTGAGAAACTTTCAATCGCCTTTATTAAACCGATCGTCCCAATGGAGATTAGATCCTCGGTATCTTCACGCGTATTTTCAAACTTTTTAACAATATGTGCCACCAGTCGTAAATTGTGCTCAATCAATTTATTCCTAGCTTCCTCATCTCCCTGCTGCATTAAAGCAAGGTATTTCTTTTCCTCTTCCTTTTTTAATGGCTGTGGAAAAGCGTTATTTTTCACGTAAGAAACAAAAACGATAACTTCTTTTATAAAATAAGAAACAGCTGCTAATATCGCTGACACAGACTCACCTCCATTATCTCAATACTATAAGTGTATGTCGATATGGGCTTGGTCGTGTCTGTACAAGTAATTTTTTTGAATGTAAACTAAGAAAAAAACTGAATATCTTTACAGCATTCACTAATTAGTCATTTTAACTTTGCCGGTAACACGATAAGTATCATACTTTTTGTTGATTTCTTCTATTTTTCTCTTTAATCTTTCTTCGTCTAATGCAGGTTCCACATACTCTTCATGGATGATCTGTTTTTGCCATTCTGTCCATTTCCTATTCATTCCTAGCACCTCTACCCTTTCATTTTTTGAATATTCTAATTATTATCAACGCAATAGCACTATTAAAGACTTATTTTCTCTTTTCGCCTTTTATTCTCCCATTAACTCCTTTAAAAATATTGTTATTATGTTGTATTGTAAATTCGAAAATCAATCTTATCAATATGAATAAAAGATGGAATCAATATCGTTTTGATATGTATTAGGAAAGCATAAGAACAACCCTCTTTTTATGAAAACGCTTTAAAAAAGGGTTGATATTGAGGAAGTTTTAACATATAGTTCAAATTAAAAGGAGAGGCTTACGCTGTGCACCTATCCGAGAAGCCCAAGCAAAAAATTTAGTTGTCAAGAGTTTTAGAAACAATAGTCCTCTGGAAAATAGACAGATGCAAGTCCAGCACTTCTCTTTCTAAACTAGTTAGAAAAAGAAGCTGAACTGAGTCATTTATTGTTTTTTTGTTAGATAGAAGCTTCGGCTTTATACATTTTTTTCTTGAAAAAAGTCTGTTAGAAATTCATAAAATAATTTTTCGGCTGGAAGTAATTGTCGTTCATTAGAGACAAGAATTCCGACAGTTCGAGTAATAACCGGTTCACTAATAGGGATTTTGATGGTCGCATGAGGTAAATTATCAACTAATGTTATTTCCGGTATTAATGTAATACCTAAGCCTGCTGATACTAATCCTTTTAATGCATCAATATCATCGCCCTCAAATGATACTTGTGGCTTAAAGCCTGAATCATGACAAGCTTGCACTACAAGATCTCTCAAAATAAAGCCTTTTGGTAATAAAATAAACGACTCTTCTTGCAGCTCGTTTAACGTTAATGTTTGCTTATTAGCTAATAGATGATTGACAGGTAATAATGCCACAACATTTTCTGTAAAGAGAATTTGACTTTTTACTTTTCTATGCTTATTTGGGACAGGACCAATTAAGGCCATATTAAAATCACCATCAATGACACCTTCAATAAGCTCGTGATAAACAGCTTGTTTAAGCTGGAACTTAACATTGGGATAGCGTTTACGAAAAGCCACGATCACACTTGGAAGTGTATAGGCTGCCATACTGATTGGAAAGGCAATTCGGATCGTTCCTTGTTCAGGATCTAAATACTCTTTCACTTCCAGCCGAGCGTTATCAATAACATTCATAGCTTGTTTCATCCGATCAAAGAACATTTTTCCAATGGGTGTTAGCTTAACTCTTCTTCCTTTTCTTATAAATAAATCGACACCTAGTTCTGATTCTAAATTAGCTATTTGTCGACTAACCGCTGATTGGGCAACATGTAAAGCATCTGCTGCCTCTGTTACATGCTCCCGTTTTGCCACTTCCATAAAATATTTTATTTGTCTAAACTCCATTTTTTACACCACTCCACTCTTATTATCCATCTCATTTTGGCATGATATTTATCTATTTTCTATATTGTTCAGATTGGTTATAAATAATAAGATATACCATAATAGAAAATCTAACAAATAATAAGAAAAGTCAGTTATTTGAACTAGGGCTATCTAATATCATTTTTGAGCTTGGGGGTAATCATGTCAATTTTAATAGAGCATCAGCATACGGAAACAGAAATCGCTAAAAGTTACGTCGCGGACGTTTATGAGTTAGTCAAAAAACGAAATCCAAATGAAAATGAATTTCATCAGGCTGTTAAAGAAGTTTTTGATTCTTTAGTTCCTGTTCTTGCCAAGAATCCAAAATACATTAGACACGGTATTCTTGAAAGAATGGCAGAACCTGAGCGCTTAATCAGCTTTCAAGTTCCTTGGATAGATGATCATGGCACCATCCAAGTGAATCGTGGCTTCCGGGTTCAGTTTAATAGTGCCATTGGCCCGTACAAAGGTGGGATCCGGTTCCACCCATCTGTAAATGCAAGTATTATTAAATTTCTTGGATTTGAACAAATGTTTAAAAATTCCTTAACAGGCTTGCCTATCGGCGGTGGCAAAGGTGGTTCAGATTTTGATCCAAAAGGAAAGTCTGACCAAGAGATTATGCGTTTTACTCAAAGCTTCATGAGTGAACTCTCTAAATATATTGGTCCTGATGTTGATGTTCCTGCTGGAGATATTGGGGTCGGTGCTAGGGAAATTGGTTATATGTTTGGTCAATATAAAAAAATCCGTGGTCATTTTGAAGCTGGGGTCCTAACAGGTAAAGGCTTAACCTATGGCGGTAGTCTAGGTAGAACAGAGGCAACTGGTTATGGAACTGTCTATTTCGTTGAAGAAATGTTACAAGATATCGGACTAAGCTTTGCTGATCGAACAGTAGTCGTATCAGGTTCAGGTAATGTTTCGATTTATGCGATCGAAAAAGCTCAACAGCTTGGAGCTAAAGTTGTCGCATGTAGTGATTCAAGTGGCTACGTTTTTGATGAGCAAGGGATTGACCTTGCTACGGTTAAAAGGTTAAAAGAAGTAGAAGGTAAGAGAATAAGTGAATATGTGACAGAACATCCCCACGCTCAATATTATCCTGGATGCTCAAATATTTGGTCGATTCCTTGCGATATTGCTCTACCTTGTGCCACTCAAAATGAAATCGATGAAATAGCTGCCAACCTTTTAGTATCCAATGGCGTCTTGGCTGTTGGAGAAGGTGCGAATATGCCTTCGACGTTACAAGCCATTGATGTATTCCATGAAAACAAAGTACTCTTTGGACCAGCTAAAGCCGTGAACGCAGGAGGAGTGGCTGTCTCTGCATTAGAAATGGCTCAAAATAGTATGAGACTTTCTTGGAGCTTTGAAGAAGTCGATACAAAATTACAAGAAATCATGAAAAACATTTATAGAAGTAGTGTCGAAGCGGCCAGAGAATTTAACGCTCCCGGAAACCTTGTTGTTGGAGCCAATATTGCCGGATTTAAAAAGGTAGCCGACGCGATGATTTCCCAAGGCGTAATTTAACTTCACCTAAGAAAAAACCTCAGAGGCTTTCACGACCTCTGAGGTTTCAAAAAAATATTGATATTATACGTAAATGCAGCACGAATCGGTCAATTATTTACGAGACCGCCTTTAATCCTGTCACACCTATAACAATAATGATCAAGCTGACAATCCGGGCAACACTTTTTGATTCGTTAAAGAAAATCATGTTAATGAGGACGGCAGCAGCGGTTCCTAAGCCAATCCATACAGCATAAGCAACACTAATTTGCAAATAGTTAAAAGACATATAGAGAAGAACGAATGAGAAACCAAAACCTCCTAAAAACAAGAAAATGTTCAACAAGTTTTTCTTCTGACTATACTTCTTTAAACCAATGACCCCAACGACCTCAAAAAATGCGGCAAATAATACGAGAATCCAACCCATGATTAAGCAACTCCTTTTTCTTCATTTTCTGTTGGTTGATTATCTGCTAATTTCAAAGTGATAACACCAAGTACTAGTAACCCAATAAAAAAGACTTTAGCAAGATTGAGTGCTCCATTAAATAGATAAACATCCATCAAAGCAGTTCCGACTGTACCTGCTGCAGCAAAAATCGCATAGACCGTTCCTGTCGGCAAACTTTCACATGCTTTCGCTAAAAAGTGAAAATCGATTAATATAATCGTTACAATTAACCCCCAATGCCACCAAGTGCTTGCAACATTAAATCCATACACCCAAAATAATTCAAATAAACATGTTAAAATAACATAAATCCAAGCTTTATTCATTTTTCTTTTCTCCTTATTATTCAATGTGACTGAATTTCATTCACCTAAATACCAATTAAAAACATCCCTACTAATTAGGAATGTTTGGTTATGCCTGCTTCTAAAAATAAAACGAGTGATCTTTTTCGTTCTAATTCGTTTTCTCGTTCTTCTTTATCATATAAATAGACTTGCTCTGCTGTTGATTCAATTAATCCGACAAGCATTTTTGATAAATGTTCGATTTTTATTGTTTTTGTTTCTATTACTCTTTCTAAGAAGTGATGAAACCAACTATAGATGGGCTCATACATATTTTCCCACTCTTGTACATGTTGTGTCTGAGTCAAGCCTGCATAAATGAGTGTAAAAGTTTCTTTATTTTGTTTTGTAATCTCAAAAAATACATCTATGATTTGAGTTAACTGTTGAGATAAACTTCCTTGAAGCTGCAATGTTTTTAAACCTGCTTCAATTTTAGCTACCATCACTTCAGCAATCGCTGGCATAACCGCTAATTTAGAAGGGAAGTAAAGATAAAAAGTTCCTTGCCCAATACTTGCCGCTTTGGCAATATCCGATATTTTCGTTTTTTCAATTCCCTTTTCTGTAAACACTTGTATAGAAGCCTCGATAATTAAGTCTCGCTTCTCCAATTGAACTCACCGCCTTTATGAATGAATGTCATTCAGTTAATTACATTCTAACTCCTTTTTCTTTTTTTGTCAACTGCTCCATCAAATTTCATCAAAAAAGAGTAGACTAGCTACTCTTTGCAATATATGAATCCTTTCTTTTGTTCAATTTTTCATCTACAAGACGGTGAATTAACTTCACAAGGAGCTCGGTTCTTTCCATTAAAGAAGGAATCTCTAGATACTCTTTTTCGCTATGGGCATTCCCACCTATTGGGCCAAGTCCATCAATCGTTGGAATTCCCATGGCCGCAGTAAATGAGGCATCGGAACCACCACCTGTTTTTGTATCTTTTATTTCCATATTTAATTCTTTTCCTACCTCTTTTACAATTTCAAAAAGCTCGGTAATCTGTTTATTTTTTATCATCGGGGGTCGGCTAATATTACCACTTAAATCAATCTTGGTACCAACTACATCCGAAACAGAACAAACCTCTTCAATTTTATGGGCCACTTCTTCAATTTGCTCCACTGTTGCTACTCGTACATCTATATGACCAACAGCTCGTGCTGAAATTGTATTTATCGCGTCCCCACCTTCAATCATCCCCACATTTACTGAAATTCCGTGTTCATGGTCATTTAACGCATGGAGTTTGACAATTTTAAAAGCTAATTCCTGAATCGCACTCCGCCCCTTTTCAGGCTCAATCCCAGAGTGTGCAGCCTTCCCTTTGATCTCGATAATATAGTGACCATTTCCTTTTCTTCCTGTTACGATTGATCCATCTTTGCGAGCGGGCTCCATCACAAGAGCGTATTGAATTCCTTTTGCCGCCTCACTCTCAATTAATGCTCTCGAGCTTGGGGAACCTATTTCTTCATCACTATTTAAAATAATCTTCACATGCTTGTACGCTTGGTTATTTGCTCTTTTTAATTGCTTAAGTGCATAAATAACGGTTACAAGACTCGCCTTCATGTCGATAACACCTGGACCATACGCTCTTGTCCCTTTTATTTGAAAAGGTCTTAAAGCAGCGGTTCCTGTTTCAAAAACCGTATCCATATGAGCAACTAATAAGATTTCCGGCGCACTTACTTCTGGGTGCTGAATCACATAATGATTCCCATACTCCTCTTGTGGAACCGTTTTGATTTTATAACCAAGCTCTTGAAAATAATGACAAAGAATTTTCCCGACTTGGTCAATACCTTTTTTATAATAAGAACCACTGTCTGTATTAACAAGCTTCTCTATAAGCTCTAACATTTCTGTCTCTATCCTTCGAACATTCCCATCCATACTTATTCCCCTCATTCACTTTCATAATTCTATCCTCTTATATAATATGCTTACTTCTTACTAATTGTAGCGAACTTTAGATAATTTACAAGCGGAATTAACTGATAATTCATGCGGTTTTATCCTTTGATCCTACGTTATGCATAAGGAACTTCTTTATGCCCAACTAACTACCTCACTTTTTTAGAAGAATGCATTTCATTTGCCCAAACCAATAACTCGACTCGTCCCACAATTATGATTATACTAAAATAAGAAAAACTAGGAGGTCTACACGATGATGAAATTTATTGATAATCAAAACATAACCGATCCAAGAATTAACCTTGCGATTGAAGAATATGCATTAAAAAATTTAGATCCAGAGCATTCTTATTTACTTTTTTATGTTAATGAACCTTCAATTATTATTGGAAAAAATCAAAATACGATTGAAGAAATTAATTTAGATTATGTAAAAGATCATAACCTACATGTTGTTCGTCGTTTATCAGGTGGTGGTGCTGTTTACCATGACTTAGGAAACTTAAACTTTAGTTTTATTACAAAGGATGATGGGGAGTCTTTTCATAACTTCAAAAAATTCACTGAACCAGTCGTAAAGGCTTTAAATGATTTAGGTGTTCACGCAGAATTAAGTGGACGAAATGATATACAAGTTGGTGAAAGAAAAATCTCTGGAAATGCTCAATTTTCAACAAAGGGCCGGATGTTCAGTCACGGGACTTTAATGTTATCTTCTGAAATCGAAAATGTCGTTTCTGCTTTAAAAGTAAAAGATGAAAAAATCCGTTCAAAAGGGATAAAATCGATTCGTAGCCGCGTCGCTAACATTGTAGAGTTTCTCGAACAGCCAATGACAGTCGATGAATTAAAAGCTGTTTTATTAAAATCGATTTTTGCAGACTCTGAAGAAATACCGAAAGTTGAGTTGACCGAAGAAGATTGGAAAGGCATTGATCAACTTTCGGCAGAACGTTACCGGAACTGGGATTGGAATTATGGAAAATCTCCAGCATTTGATTTGCAACGTTCTAAACGTTTTTCAGTTGGAACCATTGATATCCGTTTAAACGTTAAAAAAGGAAAAATTGTGGATTGCAAAATTTACGGTGACTTTTTCGGTGTGGGAGATATTAAAGAGTTAGAACAAAAACTGATCGGTGTAAACCACGAAACCGTAGCTTTAAAAGAAGCACTTCATAATATAGACATCACTCATTATTTTGGTGCGTTGACAGAAGAAGAATTGTTAAGTTTGTTATATTAATTTTAATAAACCTTGTACATAACTTAACAAAAAAGTGAGCGATTCGACGATTCGAACCGCTCCAATGGGGAGAGTAGAGAGAACATTTTGGAAGCTAGGTCGTTGACCTTTCCTATTAATAATGTACATTATTAATAGGAAAGAAACAGCTTGTTTGTAACATCTTCTTACAGAGAATGTTTAACCAATCGTTAAGTTGGTTTATTTCTCTTATCAGGATGTAAGAAAGGAGAGTTGAGACAAAACCCTCTTCTCATTAATATTGTAAAAAACAGAGACTATCTTAAAAGGAAAACTTGCCTTTGAGTAGTCTTTTTTGATGAGGGTTTTAAATAACAATAATACCTAAATAATTTTTCCTACTTTTTATGATTTGATGATGATTGCTCTTTTCTTTTCCTTTACAATAGATGATATGATGGCAATAATCTTGGAATACCATTTTACCGAAAAGAAATAAAAGATTTTTAAAAGGGGTTTTCTGATTGTCAAAGACAAACATAAATACGATTATAAAAAAATTACATTCACGTAAAGCGAATATGCTTGGTCATGATACGAGCAAACATTCAGCAGTTCTTCTTCCATTAGTCCAAACAAAGGAAGGGATTTCAGTCCTTTTCGAAGTAAGAGCACTGACTTTAAATAGCCAACCTGGAGAGATTTGTTTTCCTGGTGGGAGAATAGATGCCACTGATCAAACAAATGAAGAAGCGGCCCTTAGAGAACTAAAAGAAGAGATTGGCATCCCACCTTCAGAAATTAAAATGATTTCTTCACTAGATTATATTGTTAGTCCAAACCGCGGTATTATTTACCCATTTGTTGCACAATTAAATTCTTTAACTACCCTTCATTTAAACAAAGAAGAAGTGGACCACATTTTTACAATTCCTTTAGATTACCTCTATTCCTATCAAGCTCAATCATATGAACTCACAATGAAGATGGTTCCTGACAGTCGGTTCCCCTTCGAAAAAATTGCCGACAAAGACGCTTATGTAAATCGAACTCAAACACATACAGAGTACTTTTATTTTTATAAAGATTATGTTATTTGGGGCTTAACAGCGAAAATCTTAAAGCACTTTTTAGACTTAACACGCTAAGCCAATGCTTTAACAATAAGATTATGTTTCATACTATAACTCGCCATACAAATGAACCTCTCCAAAACATCTGATGATATTTTGGGGAGGTTTTATTATATGCTGTGAATATCAATTACGCGGTTATTCGTAACATAATTCTAACTTTCCTTGATTTTCATTACCTATCACTTGTTATTCGTACCGTTATTCAAGCGTCACGGAGTTTCCATTACTTATAATCGGTTTTTCGCACCGTAATCCCAGTGCCACGCGGTTTTCATTACTTATCACTACTTTTTCGCACCGTAATCCCAGCATCACGCGGTTTTCATTACTTATCACCACTTTTTCGCACCGTAATCCCAGCACCACGCGGTTTTCATTACCTATCACCACTTTTTCGCACCGTAATCCCAGCACCACGCAGTTTTCATTACCTATCACTCACTCCTTATAACCGAAACACTCTTCTCAACAAAAAAAGAACTATCACACAAAGGATTTACCTTTGGGATAGTCCTTAATGTTATTTCTGTAGCGACAATTAACCTTTACCTCTTTGGTTTACTAACTTGAAATGAATTTCTTCGATTATTTCACTGCTTTTTCTTGATTCGGTTTACCTTTTGGTAAGGCAAGAACAAAAACTAAACTCACAATCGCCAACATGACTAACATCATAAATAGCCATTGGTATCCAGATGATAAACCATTTTGTAAAATCGACTGCTCCAATGAGGAAAGAGCTGCCAATTGTTCTCCTTCTAACAAAGCACTTACTGCATCAAGCGACGGTTCAAAACTTAATTGCTCGTGATGTTCTTCTAGTGATTGTTTAATACGATAGTTAAGGATGCCGCCAAGAAAAGCAACTCCTACACTTCCTCCTAATTGACGCATAAACAAATTAAGCGACGTCGCTTCTCCTCTAATATTCCAAGGTACCGTTGATTGAATCGAAACGATAAATGTCGTTGTCATAAATCCCATCCCGACTCCAATAAAAAACGAGCCGAAAGCCGCGATAAGAGCAAATGGAAGAACATTTAATAGAACATAACAAATGGAGCCGACGACAAGACTAACTCCTCCAATGACAGCGGTCGTACGAAACCCCGTCTTTAGCATCATTCTTCCAGCAATCATTGCCGAAAGTGGCCAGCCAATCGATATAACGGTTAACGTTAACCCGGCAACTAATGGTGTAGCGAACAATGACCCTTGTACAAAAGTCGGTAAAAAACTTGAAATCGCGAGTAAAATGGCTCCAGCTGTAAATGAAGCAATATTAGCGATTCGCACCCCTTTTTCTTTCCATAACGACAGCGTCATAATTGGTTCTGCAGCTCTTTTTTCCTGCTTCAAAAACAAATAAAAGCTACTACAAGATAAAAGCAATAGTAACCAAAAGATAGCATCTGTCCAATACCAGCTTGTTCCTGTTTGAATAAATAGGATCATTGCTGGAGCAATCGCTAATAATAACAAAATGGCTCCTCCATAATCAATCTGTTTTTTCGATTGACTAACGGGTTCTTTTAAATAAATGAGGATAATCACGACCGCTAAAATACCAAGTGGAATGTTTACCCAAAATACCCAAGACCAGTGTAAATATGTAACGATTGTCGCTCCAATAATCGGTCCAGCTACCGCAGAAATTCCCCAAACGCTTGATAAATAACCTTGAATGTTCGCACGTTCTTCTTTTGTATAAATATCACCAACAATCGTCGTCGCCATTGGCTGAACAGCACCTGCTCCAATTCCCTGTATTAAGCGACTAATAATAAGCATTTCCATTGAGGTGGAAAAACCGCATAATAAGGAACCTAATAAAAAGAAAAACATTCCAATAGCAAATATTCTTTTCCTTCCATACATATCGGCAAGTTTCCCATAAATCGGTATTGTCATCACTTGCATAAGCAAATACGCAGAAAATACCCAACTAAATAGGGAGAACCCCCCTAAATCCACAACAATCCCTGGCATAACGGTTGCGACGATCGTTGCTTCAACTGCTGACACAAACATCGCCAGCATAATAGCAAATAATATTAACGGTCTCTTTGATTGTTTGTCCAACATTCTCTCTCCCATAACAAAATACGTCTATATTTTTTAACTTTTATCTCTTTCTATCATAAACGGTTTTTACTAGAATTTATACCGCTAGCTTTGTTTATCTATCTTTCTAACTGAAAGTACCCATATTACACATCTATATTCAAAAAACAAAAGCCAAACTCCTTTCCTTTTGGATAAGAAATTTGGCTTGGCTGAATTTAATTAAGTGTATGCATTTTATTTAATGTTTAGAAGCAAAAATTTGAATCATTTCATGCAGCCACTTCATGTCATTTGTCATAAAGCTCTGATTCTGCTTTTTTAGTGAAATAATGACAGAGGCAAGCAAAAGTAAGCATGATAAAAACTCCAACAATTAACAGAGGAGACACCCAAGGTGCTTTTCCTTCAACTGGAACAATAATACCTAGAAATAAAATCGTACTTAGTGAAAGTAAAATAAAACGAAATCGATTATAGTCATCTATTTTTCCTTCTAACTCTTGTAATTCTTTTTCATTCATTAGGCTCCCCTCCTATCTAGTTCCCATTTTAACATGAAAGATTCATATAAATAGTGGGAACAGACGGGAGATGAGGAGAGTTTTACCAAAAAAAATTAGATGCTTTCAATCATTAACAAAACTTGTTTCGCCGAATGAACGGAAGCTTTTTCTAAAAACTGCTCATAAGAAAGTTTCGCCTCTTGACCTGCGATATCAGATAATGAGCGAATAATAACAAAAGGAGTTCCGAATTGATGACAAACTTGAGCAATCGCTCCCGCTTCCATTTCTGCACAAGCTGGTTCATTAAAAATCTCCTTTAACTCAAGAACACGGTTATGGTCGCTCATAAAAGAATCACCGGATAAAATTAATCCTGGTACTGAAGGAACACCGACCTTCTTAGCAGCTTCAGTTGCAAGAGTTACTAATTCTTGAGCTGGTTGATAATAAGCCGGCATTTGAGGCACCTGGCCAAATTCATAACCGAAAACCGTTGCATCGACATCATTGTAACGAACCTCTGTTGAAATGACAATATCTCCAACCTTTAGGGACTCGTTAAAGCCACCAGCCGAACCCGTGTTAATAATCGCTTTTGGTTTAAACAGCTGAATCAATAAAGTCGTTCCAACTGCAGCATTCACTTTTCCAATCCCCGATTTTAAAAGTACGACTTCTTTTCCATTCATCGTCCCTTGATGAAATTCACAGCCAGCAATTGTTGTATCAACTCGATTGTCAATTTTGCTTTTTAATAATTCTACTTCTTCTTCCATTGCTCCAATAATTCCAATTGTCACTTACTTTACCACCTTTATTTATTTTTAAAGTATTTGTATTTATCACTTACAAATTTTTTATTGAGCCCTATTAGGCTAATTCCTTACAAGTATACACATTTTTTTAATAAAAATCATGTCTGAAAGGAGATTACGTCGCTGATTTTGACTTAGAGTCCTTATTATTCATCGTATCTAGCGGACTTCCGTAAGCCGGTACTCAATCAACACCACTCATATATCCGATCAGTGCCTTTTGATTTCCTTTGCGGCTCTGATTCGATGGCTTTGGACTTCATTGACAGCCTTTGATTCCCTTTCCGGCCCTTATTCACTCGCTTCCGGCTTCATTCACACCTTTTGATTCCCTTTGCCTATCTTTTTCAACTGCTTTCAGCTTCATAGGGGACCTTTTCGATAAGTGATAGGCCCTTAAAAACTAATCAAAGCCGATGTCTTTTACTGCGTGTAAAAGACATCGGCTTTTTCTATTTAAGGGCTGATGAACCAGCCTGTTTTCATATAATGTTTAACGGTATGGGTTGCTGTCTAATTGTTTTTTCTCCAGTGGTTGCCAGCCTTCTCCTTCGACAAATTCCATTAGGATTTCATATGGTCGGTCGACATTTTCACGGTCGGATACAACTCCTTTGACGCGGTGTGAACTACCACCATTTCCAATAAACCAGACCGTCATATTATCCTCACTTAAACCTGTTGCATATCGAAGGGCTCTTTCTTTTTCCTGCCAATTTAAGCTCCCTTTATTAAAATCATGGACGTAAGCACCCGATTGATTCGTTCCTACTGGCTCCCACTCCCCGTCCTCTACTGGTTCAAGCTCACCATCTTCATCATCCTCTTCTCTTGCCTCTTCATCTTCTTCCTCTGTTGCATTCTCATCGTCATTTGTTCCGTTTTCTTCATTTGAGTCAGTTGTTGTCTCTTCATTTGGATCTGTACCCTCTTCACTTTCTTCTAATCCCGATTCAATTTGTTGCTCTGATTCTTCTTGCCCTACTTCTGTTGAGGTTGGCTTAAAGATTTGCCATGCAAACACTCCTATTAAAGCAATCACTACAACTATCGATATATTTAAAAGCTGATTTAAGCGCTGTTTCTTCCTGCTATCCGATCTCGATCTTTGCATTCAACGTCTCCTCCTAAAACTATATCTATATTCATAAGTAAGAACATTAAGGCACAGCTGATATTATCGTTAAAAAGTATAAATACCACTATGACCTAGTCCCTGCTAATGGCCTGCTTCTCGGCAAGCTTTCTTTATATTATAACGAACTTTGAGTAAAAAAGGCAGTCGAATATTATTACGATATTGCATAAAATTATCAAAACAAAACAGACCAATAGAAAAATTCTACTAGCCTGTTATTAAAATTATTTTTAAAGGAAGGAAAGATTCCTATTAGCTAATTTCTAAAATTTCTAATTCCATATCGCCAGCAGGAGTGTTTACAATCACTTTATCATTCACAGAGCGACCCAATAAACTTTTTGCCATTGGTGAGTCGTTTGAAATTTTACCTTCAGCTGGATCGGACTCTGCACTACCAACGATTGTATATACTTCTTCTTCTCCATCAGGAAGCTCGATAAATTTAACGGTTTTACCTAAAGAAACGACATTACTTCCGCCCTCTTCATCTTCAATCATAACAGCGTTACGAATCATTTTTTCAATTTGAGCAATACGCCCTTCAACGAATGCCTGCTCTTCTTTTGCTGAATCGTACTCCGAGTTCTCCGATAAATCTCCAAAGCTACGTGCGATTTTGATTCGTTCAACCACTTCTTTACGTCGTTCTGTTTTTAAATATTCTAATTCCTCTTCTAATTTACGCTTTCCATCCATTGTCATATAATGCTTTTTTTCTTCAGCCATTAGTGTCACTCCTCATTAAATAAATACTGTTGTTATTTTTCTTACTAGGTTTTATTTTCTTATCCCACTTAGTGTAAAGAAGAGCTGCGTCATTGATTACGAAGTTAGGCTGTTCTTAATTAGAACCTTTTTTTGAATGTTTCTTTCCAATCGTTTTAACTATGAATCCGCTTTACTCTTTCTTTACGTCTTTCATCTTGTAAAGAAGCAAGGTTGGAATCTATCCCACCTCGCTTTTCTTATCCTATTACAAAATGACTTTTTCTTCAATAATTGCTCTTATTTTTGTTGCCATTAAATCAATGGCGACTCGATTTTGACCACCTTCAGGAACGATGATATCAGCGTAACGTTTCGTTGGTTCGATAAATTGTAAATGCATTGGTCGAACAACGCCTGTATATTGATCGATAACCGATTCAATCGTACGCCCACGCTCATTAATATCACGGACGAGCCTTCGCATAATTCGTAAATCAGCATCTGTATCAACGAATAATTTAATATCCATGATATCACGTAATCGTTCATCTTCCAAAATTAAAATACCTTCAAGTATAATGACATCTTTTGGTTCAATCTTAATCGTTTCATTTGAACGGGTATGCTTAGCATAATCATAAACAGGTTTATCCACACTTTCACGATTCACTAGCTTTAATAAATGTTCAAGTAATAAATCATTATCAAAAGCAAGTGGATGATCATAATTCGTTTGCAAACGGTCATTAAAATCGAGATGACTTTGATCTTTATAATATGCATCTTGCTCAATTAATACAATTGATTTTTCATTAAATTGGCAAGAAATTTCTTTAGCTACTGTTGTTTTGCCGGAGCCTGTCCCACCAGCTACACCAATGATGATTGGTTTTGACTTCATGAACGAACCTCTCTTCTCATCATGTTTTGCGGGTAAATAGGTTTGTCCACCTTAAATTTAACAATTTGTAATGGATGTTTGGCCGCATCTAATTCTCTTCCTTTTTCATCCCATATCATTTCCACTTTTTGAACGAAATGGTCGATTTCTGGTCCGAAAAATTCTACTTCGTCCCCTTGTTTAAAATAATTTCGTTGTTGTAAGGTAACGATTTTTGTGTGTTCATCATAATCTAGGACAAGTCCACTAAAATCATAGTTTGTCCTTTTCGGGTGATTCCCATACATTTGTTCCTTGTAAGAGGGAACACCTTCAAAAAATTGTGGGGCAAAGTCACGATTCGCACATTTTTCGAGTTCATCTAGCCAAGACTTCTCGATCGTAAAATGATCGGGGTCAGCACAATAAGCGTCAATTACTTTACGATAAACACTTGTAACCGTTGCAACATAATGGATCGACTTCATTCTTCCTTCGACCTTTAAGCTGTCAATTCCTGCTTCGATCAGTTTTGGTATTGACTGAATCAAGTTTAAATCTTTTGGACTCATCGTATAACGAATATCATCATTTGAATAAAGGGCTTTTTCACCGTTTTCATTCGTCTCTACTAAATCATATTCCCAACGACAGGATTGACAGCAGCCACCACGATTTGAATCGCGTGCCGTCATATGATTACTTAACACACAACGACCTGAATAAGCAATACACATGGCCCCATGAACGAATGTCTCAATTTCAATATCAACTTTTCGTTTCATTTCAAGCATTTCATCTAAACTTACTTCACGAGCTAAAACGACTCGATGTAAACCCTCTTCCTTCCAGAACTTTACAGCGAGATGATTACTCAAAGATTGTTGTGTACTTAAATGAACCTCGACTTTTGGTGCTACACTTTTACATGTCTCAATAATTAAAGGGTCGGCAACGATAATACCAGAAATACCAACCTCTTGTAAACCTATTAGGTACTCTTCTAACCCCGACATGTTTTCATTATGGGCATAAATATTCGTTGTCACATAGACTTTTGCTCCATATCTTTTCGCAAATTCAACACCTTCACGCATTTCTTCCTTCGTAAAGTTATCCGCATTGGAACGTAATCCAAATTCTTGCCCACCGATATATACGGCATCTGCTCCGTAATGTATCGCCACTTTTAGCTTTTCTAAACTACCAGCAGGTGCTAAAAGTTCAGGCTTTTTAACGATCACTCTTTTGCCTTCTTTTGTACGCTCTGCAATCATTTCCATATAGTCCTCCTACTAGTAAACCGTTTCCTTAAAGAAAAACCCTGTATCGATTGTCCGATTTTCTGGTTGGATTTGTTCTATTAATTGAAGCCATTCCTCTTTTTTCTTCCCATATTCACTTTGCTTACTAACGCATAAATCAATCGCTTCACGATACAGCTGTGTTATTTTGACTAAATAATCGGTTGACTTTAAAATTCCATCTATCTTAAAGCTATCTACCTTTGCCTCAATCATTTCCTCTAATTCATCGATGATACAAATATCATGTGGACTTAATATATGGGTTCCATTTTCATCTTCAAAAATAGGATATTTGACGCCTCGCTCTGGATCAGCAAGCATCAATCCTCTATGTTGATCCGTTCTTTCAACGGCAAGATTATTTCCTTGAAAACTCATATAATTACCAATAAGCGTCCGTTTTGATTGAAACATACAAGTAGCTCCGTGTACTTGCACCTCCAACTCTACATCTGCCTCTTCTTTCATTTCAATGATTTCATCCATGCTAAGTTCTCTTGCTAAAACCGCTCTTTTGGCCCCTTTACGCCCCCAATAGTTGGCCGTAAACCAATTGGTCGCTGTCGTTTCAGGGTTCCAATGGAGCTTCATCTGTGGAGCTTCAGAACGGACAGTCATTAAAACAGCTGGATCACCAAAAACAATCGCATCGACTTTTGTTTCAGCTAAAAACCGGACATAATCGGCTAATTCATCAATTTTATCATTATGAAAAAGAGCATTCATCGCCACATAGATTTTTTTTCCTAATGTGTGGGCTATTTCGGTTGCTTCTTTTACTTGTTCACGAGTAAATTCACCTGCTAACCGTAACCCATAACGTTGTTCGCCGATTATAAATGCATCGGCTCCTGCTTCACTTAAAACAGAAATCGCGTCTAAATCTTTTGGCGTCACGAGTAGCTCTGGTTTTTTTTGTTCATTCAAAACAGACACCTTCTTTATTTTTTAATACTAATCGCTAACCCATCTCCTACCGGAAGGATTCTCGTATCATAATCTGGATGCAACATTAGCGATTCATTGTATCGCTGCAGCTTCTTAACCATCCCTCTTAAACGTTTACTCTCCACTTCTACTTCCGTCACGAGTCCTCTAAATAAAACATTATCAGAAAAAATAATACCACCTGATCTTACTTTTTGGCTATACAAATCAAAAAAACGCTGATATTGACCTTTGGCAGCATCAATAAATAATACATCAAAGTCAGCTTCTGGTTCAAGTGATTCAAATATGTCTAACGCATCTCCAAAATGTATCTGAATCCGCTCAGTCAGGCCCAAATCTGAGACATTTTTTTTCGCTTCTAAATATCTCGGTTCATCACGTTCAATCGTCACAACGGTTACTTCAGGCAAACTAGTCGCCATCCGAATCGCTGAATATCCAATAGCCGTTCCAATTTCGAGAATTCGTTTCGGTTGCACTAATTTGAGTTGTTGTAACAAACATTCCATCCCAACTAAATCCATTATCGGCACATCATGTTCAAGAGCATAAGCTTCGATTGCTTCTATTTTTTCACCACGTCTGGGAGCAAGTTTTTTTAGATAAGCTTCTATTTTTTCATCAATCATATGTTCACCTCTTATTCTCCATTATGCCTTCTCTTAGTGTATTCAAACAGAAGGAATGTGAATGATTTCATCCACATCCCCTCATTTTTATTCAGAATCATCCTCAGACTCTTCATCATTTTGACCATTTTGGAAATCATACCATTCTTGACGATATTTATTAGCTACTTCAGTATGTTCTTGGAACGTATTCGTATATAATACTTGTCCATTGACACGAGCAAAGAAATAAAAGGCTTCAATGTCATCTGGTCTCATCGAGGCAATAATAGAATCTTGCCCAGGATTGGCAATTGGACCAATCGGGATACCTTCATACCGATACGTATTATATGGTGAATCATACTCTAAATCTGCCAAGGTTGTAATATACAAATGTTCTCCAATCGCATAAGCAACCGTTGGATCGACTTGGAGACGCATATTCGTTTCAAGACGGTTATAAAGAACTCCTGATATTTTATAGCGGTCCTCCGATTGCTGGGCTTCACGTTCAATAATAGAAGCCAAGGCTAATAATTCATGGAAAGTATACTCGCTTGTGTTCACTTCCTCGATATAATTATCATAAATAGCCTGGGTACGATTAAGCATCTCTTCAATAATGGTCTCGATTTCTGGATTTTCATCGGTAAAGTCATATCGTGCCGGAAATAAGTAGCCTTCTAATGGCTGTTTAATATCTTCCTGCAAAATTTCATCTGTAAGCATGTCATAACGGTCAATTAAAGAATTTAAATACTCTTCGTTTTCTACAACCTCTAAAATTTCATCTGTAGAATGATCCGTATTATTAGCGATAATCTCAACTGTATCTACTAACCATCTACCTTCAGGAATCGTAAAACTTAAAGCATAATCAACCATCACGGTACCTTCTTTTAACTCTGCGATTAAATCATCCATTGTCATACCCGTCGATAATTCATAAGTTCCTGCTTGAAATCCTGATTCATTTTTATAACGAACATAATAACGAAAGACTGTCGCATTTTGTACTAAGCCTTCTTCTTCTAAGATCGTCCCAATTGTTGACGGTCCTGACCCGATCGGGATCGTCACTTCAATTTTCTCAGGATTTTCCTCATTCATGGGTTCTAAAGCTGACTTTATGTAATTAAATCCACTAATTGCCACAATAGCCCCAGCAATTAATAAGACAAGAACCGTCACAAGTACGACTCTTCTCACGATTTTTGCTTGTGACACCCGTTCTTCAAATAGTTCATTTTTTGGCTTTTTATTGGATTCAGACATTGTTCTCCTCCTTACACCGTTCCATTATACTATAAACGAAAAAGAAATCAGTAGTAATTTCAGTGATTTTGTCGATTTATTCCTTTTAATGGATTAAAGTTGGCAATATTATTATTAGGATGTGTTAATGTAGTGGGCATCACACATTCTATCGTTAGCTTTTTTAATTTGACGAGGTTGCGCTTTGTTTTTTATACCATCCCCTGCCATGTTCGGGTGGACGAGCTTCCTCTCCCTTTTTTACACTCCCTCACGAGTCAACTCTGAAGAACAACGCTCTTGCTCCGACCACCCCGTGCAAAATGCAAAAAACTCCTCCCAACACCATTCGGCGTTCGGAGGAGTTTGGACTGTAATTTATTCTTCTTCTGCTTCTTCAGAAAATGTGTTAAGCATTTCTTCGATGATTTCCCATTCTTCGTCTGTTTCGACTGGGAATAGGGCGATGTCGTTTTCTTCATCGTCACGGTCTTCGTAACGGAATGCAAAAACTTCCACTTCTTCATCTTCTGCTTCTTCTCCAACAGGAGTCACAAGAATATATGATTGGTTCGTTTCGTCAACTGTAAATTTAAATAACTCATCAAATAAATGTTCGTCACCATTCTCATCAGGAATGACAATGCGATCTTTTTCTTCTGTCATGCTTACACCTCTTTATTATTTATGATCAAGATAACCCTGTAAAATAAGGACAGCGGCCATTTTATCAATTACTTGTTTTCTTTTTTTACGGCTAACATCAGCTGTAATTAACATACGCTCTGCTGCAACTGTTGTCAATCGCTCGTCCCATAGTTTGACTTGAATTCCTTCAATCTCGTTTTCAAGTTGTTTAGCAAATGCTTGGCACATTTCGCCACTTGGGCCAATCGTTCCATTCATGTTCTTTGGCAAACCAACTACAATCGCCGTGACTTCATGCTCTTGTACAAGCTCTGAAACGCTCTTGATATCAGATTGTAAATCATCTTCTGAGCGTTTCAAAGTGACAAGTCCTTGAGCAGTCCAGCCTAATTCATCACTTAATGCGACACCGATGGTTTTTGTTCCTACATCTAGTCCTAACGTTCTCATCCAATCTCCTTACGATGTTGTGATAAATATGATTTTACTAGCTGTTCAATCAATTCATCTCTTTCAAGCTTGCGGATAAGTGTACGCGCTTCTTTATGACGTGGAATGTAAGCAGGGTCACCAGATAACAAATAACCAACAATTTGATTAATTGGATTATATCCCTTTTCCTCTAAGGCCTCATACACTGAAAGCAAAACCTCTTGGACATCAACATCAACGGAATCATCAGGAAAATTAAATTGCATCGTTTTGTCCATAGAGCTCATCACAAACACCTCTTTCTTCAATAACCATTTGTATAATTAAACAGTGTATACAAATAGCTTGTTTATATCCATTGTACACCATCTCCATTAAATTAGGAAATTGATTTTACGTAATCTGTTACATATGCTATCGCTGCATCTACTTGTTCAGGTTTTTTTCCACCTGCTTGAGCCATGTCTGGACGACCACCACCGCCACCGCCACAGCGTGTTGCTACTTCTTTTACAATCTTTCCAGCATGGAATCCTTTTGCCATTAAATCTTTTGTAACCCCAGCAACGATATTTACTTTTTCTCCATTTACAGCAGCAAGAACAATAATACCTGATTGTAAGTCTTGTTTCAATTGATCGACAATAGAGCGTAAACCGTCCATATCACCAGCTTCTACTTTTTTCGCTAAGACACGGACACCATCGACGTCAACCGTTTCATTCACAAGGTTCCCAGCTTCCATGTTACCCAATTTAGCTGCAAGTGATTCATTTTCACGTTGAGATTGACGAATTTGTTGTTGAAGAGCTTCGACACGAGCTGGAACATCCTTCACATTTTTCGCTTTTATTAACTCTGCCGCTTCGTGAAGTAAATCAAGCTGTTCTTTCATAAATTGATAAGCACCTTTACCTGTCACAGCTTCAATTCGTCTGATCCCTGCTCCGATTCCTGACTCAGAAACAATTTTAAATAAGCCAATTTCAGCTGAATTGCTCACATGACAACCACCACATAATTCAAGGCTATAATCACCAATTTGTACAACACGTACGATATCGCCATATTTTTCACCAAATAAAGCCATCGCTCCCATTGCTTTTGCATCATCAATTTTTTTATTTGAAATGTTTACATTGATTGCGTCCCAAATCTTTTCATTGACAATCGCTTCTACTTTTTGAAGTTCCTCTTGTTTGACTTGTCCGAAATGCGAAAAGTCAAAACGTAATCTTTCCTCTGACACGAGGGAACCTGCTTGATTAACATGTGCTCCTAATACATCTTTCAGTGCTTGGTGTAATAAATGGGTTGCTGTATGGTTTTTTACAATCCCGTTTCGTTCCGTTTGCTCCACAATCGCTTCAACAATTTGTCCTTGTGATAATTCCCCTTCTTCTACTTTTACAGTATGAAGATGTTGTCCATTTGGAGCTTTTTTTACATCTAGTACAGAAACGAGTAACCCATTTGCTCGGAAAATCCCATTATCAGAAACTTGCCCACCACTTTCAGCATAAAATGGTGTTTGAGCTAAAATAACTTGTGCTTCTTCTCCCGTTTTTGCTAAATCAACTTTAGATTTATTAACGAGAATAACTTCTACTCGAGTTTCTAACTTTAACTGCTCATATCCAACAAATGTACTTTCTGTTTTTAACTCACCTAGTATTTCATCTTGAACTTGCATCGAGCCCGAATCTTGACGAGCTGAACGAGCACGTGTTCTTTGCTTTTCCATCTCTTCTTCAAAACCAGTACGGTCAATTTCCAAGCCTTTATCTTGAACATATTCCTCTGTTAAATCGACAGGGAAGCCATAAGTATCATACAGACGGAAAACATCACGCCCTGCAATTTGTTGTTGCTCGTTCTTTTGGGCATCAGCGATAATTTTTTCTAGAATTGATAACCCTTCATTTAACGTATCATGGAAACGCTCTTCCTCCGTTTTAATGACTTTTTCAACAAAGTCTCTTTTTTCTAAAACTTCTGGGTAAAAATCTTTCATTACTTCGCCAACAACTGGTACGAGTTGATACATAAACGGACGATCAATCCCAATTAATTTCGCATAACGAACCGCACGACGGAGAAGTCTTCTTAGTACATAACCGCGCCCTTCATTAGATGGTAGAGCTCCATCTGTAACCGCAAAAGCAACCGTACGAACATGGTCCGCAATCACTTTAAATGAAACATCTGACTCAACTGAATCGCCATAATTCACCTTAGTTAACTCACTCGTTGCTTGAATAATCGGCATAAATAAGTCTGTTTCAAAGTTGTTTGGAACATCTTGAATGACTGAAACCATTCGTTCAAGTCCCATTCCAGTATCAATGTTTTTCTTCGGAAGTGGTGTATAAGTTCCATCTGGATTATGGTTAAACTGAGAAAATACTAAGTTCCACACTTCAAGATAACGGTCATTTTCTCCCCCTGGATAAAGCTCTGGATCAGACGGGTCATCACCATAAGATGGACCTCGATCATAGAAAATTTCCGTATTCGGACCACTTGGACCTTCTCCGATATCCCAGAAATTCCCTTCCAAACGAATAATCCGCTCTACTGGAACCTTAATTTTCTTTTCCCAATATTCATAGGCCTCATGATCTTCTGGATGGACCGTAACCGATAATTTCTCCGGATCAAAGCCAATCCAATTTTCATCTGTTAAAAACTCCCATGCCAACTCAATCGCTTCTTCCTTAAAATAATCACCAATGGAGAAGTTACCAAGCATTTCAAAAAAAGTATGGTGTCGTGCCGTTTTCCCGACATTCTCAATATCATTTGTTCGAATCGATTTTTGAGCATTCGTAATTCGCGGATTAGCTGGAATCACACGTCCATCAAAATACTTCTTTAAAGTCGCAACCCCACTATTAATCCAAAGTAAGGACGGATCCTCGTGTGGGACAAGTGATGCACTTGGTTCAATGTCATGTCCTTTTTCCTTAAAAAAATCTAAAAACATTTGTCTTACTTGTGCAGAGGTTAATGTTCTCATATTCAAACTCTCCTTTTCCCTTCATTTATCATCTTTAACGATACCAACGTAATCTAAACAACTTCATCATAGAAATAAAAAAACTCACCCCTCTAAACCAAAGGGGCGAGATTATCTCACGCGGTACCACCCTAATTATGAACAACCAAACGTCCATATCTTAAGTGCCTTAACGCGGCTAACGGTAGAGTTTTCTCTACACTCAGGATTAGCTTTCTGCAAACATCGTTCATAGGATTCTTTTCAGCCTAAGAGAATCCCTCTCTTTTATGAAATAATTGCATACTCATTCCGTCAACGTCTTCATCATTATGTAGTTGCCCTTCAATTATAGAAAGCGTTTTTTAAATTGTCAATGTTTCATCACATAAAGTCTTAAATGAAGCAATGTTACTTTTATGACAGCTAAAATTGGGACCGCTAGTAATAATCCAATCACACCCCCGACCTCAACGCCGACTAATAACGCTAAAATAATTAAAAGAGGGTGCATATGCAAAGTACGTCCGACAATAACCGGAGACAAAATATTGCCTTCAATTTGCTGAATAATAAATAAGACAACAATGGCTAGAATCCCAGTTTGCATAGAATCCATTAAAGCAACAACGATAGCAGGTGCCGCTCCAATAATTGGGCCAAAATACGGAATAATATCACATGCTCCGATAAATAACCCTAACAAAATCGCATATGGAACACCTAGAATCCATAAACCAATCGTCGCTAATATAAACACACATATGGAAACGAGAATTTGTCCACGGATATAACTCCCAATTGAGTGGTCGACATCTTTGGCATAACGATGTAATGATTTACGGTATTTTTTCGGCGTTAAATACCAAACCGTTTTCTGAATTAAACCATAATCCTTAAGAAAATAAAAACTAAAAACGGGATCACGACAAGGGATAAAGCAGACTTTAAAATCGAAATCGCCGTTGCTTCTATTTGATCAAGTGCTTTTACTCCTAATGCTTGAAGTTGTTCGACCCATTCATCGACATGGCTAGATAGTGGGGCCGGCAGCCTCTCTAATTGACTTCCTAGCTGAGCCAAATAAGATTGAATCTCCTTCATTTGCTCAGGTAGCAACTGAAGTGCTTCTTGGACTTGTTCAATAATAAAAGGAACACCTAAAAAGCCAGCAAAAGCAATGACTGCAATAAGCACTAAAAAAACGATAAGCACCGAAAGCGTTCGTGATAGTCCATATTTATGTAAGCCTTCTACGATCGGATGAAGCAAATAAGTAATAAGTGCCGCAAGTAAAAAAGGTAATAGCAAAGCTTTAACAACAGCAAAAATAGGCTTAAACGCTGGTGCGAGGGTGATAAAAATATAAATAATAGCTAGTAAAACGAGTGTTAAAATCGCCTTTTGTAAGAAACTTGATACCCTTTCCTTTTCCAACTGATTCACCTCAAATGATAGTGTGTCACAGTTATTAGGAAATTATCATAGGATTTAAGTTTAAGTGCTGATGTCTCCATCCTAGGAGCGATCGGTACCCTCTTTCTCGTTGAAAAAGTTTTTTTAATTTGGTCTTTCATCCATTCAAGTTAAGCTCTTCCAAAAGTAAAAAACCGATCGGCATCAACACCGATCGGTTTGGCATAGCTATAAACTAAAACATCTTCGCGACTTTTTTCTTGGTTTTTTTCCAAGTTTTTTTGTCGACTAAGTTATCCATATCAAAGGTGGTTATCGGTTTCATAAAAGATTGTACCTTTTTTTTATTTCTTCTGCTTGTCATTGAGTAAGCAGCCGCACCGATTCCAATTGCAACTAAGGAGCTAATCGCTGTTGTACGCATTGGGTCACACATCCTTTACTTTAGGATTTTTTAGCATTTAAGTGGCATCCACCTAAAAAGCTATGAGCCCACTTGTAAATCTGAGTCATCAAATAAGTCATCTAATGAACTTAAGGTTCCGTCCTCTTCTACTTGGTGAAGGGAGAGTTTACCATCTGATAAGCTCATTTCGACAAAGCAGTTCCAGCAGTAGTATTGATTCGTTCCTATTTTTCCGATATCTTTCGTTTGGCAATTTGGACAACGCATTTACAGGGCCTCCCTCTAAATAGACAGGATGGCTTTTTCCTTACCGACTACAAGCTTACCGCCGCCTCGAATGACTTTACGTCCTTCAATTAAGTCGGATAATAATCCATCTGTCACTTCATACCCTGTAATCGTGCCCAATTCCTCATTAAAATATACATCTTCTACCAATCCTAGCTTTTCCCCTTCTTCACTCAATAGCAGTTTGCCACGGAATTGGTTTTTGCCATGTTTTAAATGAAGCCTGTGTTTCTCAGCTTCTGTATAATGGTGGAGTTTTTGTAAATCGCTCACCATTATGCCATCATTGCCAATCGAATGAATCTCTTCAATAGGAATAAGATAATGTCTATTCAGCCATCCTCTTTTATCAATCACAATGCTGGATACGCGCCCTTCATCACAAATCAGATCGAGCACAGCTCCAAACTCATTACCTGACCCAACATCAATAACCGGAAGACCTTCAAGTGTCGAAAATGTCCGCAAAGTTATCTCCACCTTTCCGAACATTTTTAGTTTGCTCGGTCAGTTTTGAATTATGTTAGTTGACCTTTTCCATTCCCGAGGTAAGTTCTTGGAGTTTTTCTTTCAATTTGGAATTTCTCAACTGTTCATCCTTTTTTGTAATCGCTGAATGGATTGCAGGAAGTTCACCACAAAGCAGCAAATATTGTTTCGCACGAGTAATCCCCGTGTAAATCAAATTTCGGCGCAGCATTCGATGATAGCTTCGAACAATGGGCATGACAACGATCGGAAATTCACTACCTTGTGATTTATGAATCGAACAACAATAAGCATGTGTAATTTGATTTAAATCTTTTTTCAAATAAACGACTTCAATTCCATCAAAAGAAATAACAACTTGATCCTGTTTTTCCTCAGTTTCCTTCGCATAAAAAATCGCGACAACTTCGCCACGGTCCCCATTATAAACATTTTCCTCTGAATTGTTCACAAGTTGTAAAACAACATCTCCTGTACGATAGGCAACTTCCCCAAATTTAATTTCCCGTTTTTGCTCGGTTTTTGGATTGAATAAGTCCTGCAGCATGACATTTAATTCCGTAATGCCTGCTGGCCCTTTGTACATCGGAGCAAGAACTTGAATTTCTTTTGCCGTAAAGCCTTTCTTTTTGGCATTTTCGCATATTTGCCAGACCGCATCTTTTACTTGATCCGTTGTACATGGAAAAAAGCGCCGATCTGTTTTCGGTTCAGGTAAGCTCGCTGGCATCGCACCTTCCTTAATGGAGTGGGCGAGTTCTATAATCGATGAACCTTCTTCTTGACGATAAATGACGGTTAAAGGTACGGTAGGAATGACTTCTGAATCAAGTAAATCCTTCAACACCTGACCAGGTCCAACAGAAGGTAATTGGTCTTGGTCGCCGACAAAAATAACTTGCATCGTTTTTGGAATCGACCTTAAAAGCTGATTGGCAATCCAGCTATCCACCATCGAAACTTCATCGACAATTAATAATTCTCCTTGAATCGGCTCAGTTTCATCTTTTTCAAATCCACCGTGATTTCCTTTCCAACCGAGTAAACGGTGTATCGTCGTCGCCGGTAATTCCGTCGCCTCACTCATTCGTTTCGCTGCTCGTCCAGTTGGGGCAACAAGCACAATCGGAAATGGGTTACTTCGCGTATACGCTTTTGCATCAAGGGAAATGCCATGTAACCTCGCATAAATCTCGACAATCCCTTTGATGACCGTCGTTTTCCCTGTACCAGGTCCGCCTGTTAAGATCATCATCGGTGAGGAGAGAGCGGTATGAATCGCCTCTTTTTGAGACGGAGCATATTCAATGTTAAATTCCTCTTCAATTTGACCTAACTCTTTTAAAAACTCCGCTTCCGGAAACTCTTCAGCCACTTCGCTACTTAACAACCTTCGCACATTGGACACAATCCCTTTTTCCGCAAAAAATAAGGAATTTAAATAAATACGCTCCTCTTCAATGACGACTAAATCCTCTTCACTCATTTTGAGGAGTTGCTGACTGACCTCATCGGTCGTAATGGCTTCTTTTGGAGACGTAAGTAGTTGAGCCACTTGCCTGACGAACTCTTCTTCAAATAAAAACATATGACCATCCTGAATGCATAACTCCTGCAATAAATAAAGACAGCCTGCTTTTATCCGATCAGGGTGGTTTCCTGTGACACCAATTTCCGCTCCAAGTAAATCGGCCTTGCGAAAGCCAATCCCCTCCACATCTTCAATCAATTGATATGGGTTCGTCCGAATGACATCTAAAGCCTGGTTTTTATAAGCTTGATACACCTTCATTGAAAGCTCCAGTCCAAAACCGTACTTTGACAATGTTAAAAGCACTTGTTCGACACCTTGTTGATCCATTAACTGTTGATAAAGCTGGTCAGCTTTTTCTTGCGGGAATTTTGGCACGAGCTTTAAGACTGAACGATCTTCAATGATTCTAGAAATCGCTTTTTCTCCGAGCGTTTCCACAATTTGTTCCGCTCTTTTTTGACCAATACCTGGAAAACGATTACTTGATAAATATTGAATGACACCATTCTTTGTTTGTGGAAGGTCTCGGCGAAAGCTTTCAATTTGATATTGATGTCCAAAGCGTGGATGTTTGCTCATTTGCCCATGAAAAAAATAAACCTCCCCAGGCTCAAGCTGGGGCAAGAGCCCTACTACAGTAATTTTCTTTTCCTTGTAGTCCTCATTCGTTGCCCGAACCCGAACGAGGGCGACGGTATAGTAGTTTTCCTCATTTTGAAAAACGATGTGAACAACCTCACCCTTTATATAAGGCTGTTCAATTTCTTGGCTCGCATTCGATTGAACTTGCTCATTTGGCTGTTCATTCATCACATTCTCACCCTTGCTCTAACGCTTGTTCGATTGTTTTCTTCCCATTTGCTGCTAATCCATGTGTAGGTTGGATTTCTAAGGCTTGATTAAAACGATCGAGAGCTTTATTTAACTCTTCGTTATATGCATAAGCGACCCCTAAATTAAAGAACGCATCGGCATGTTTAGGATCACGCTGTACAACTTGCTCTAATTGATCAATCGCCTCATCAATTAACTCAAGTTGGGCTAATGTCAAACCGTATTGAAATCTTGCATCCACATCCGCTTCATTTAATTCAACAGCTCGTTGCAAATTCGCTTGAGCATACGGCAAGCTTTCAAGCTGATAATAACTCATCCCAAGCATAAAAAAGACATCACCTTCTTCTAAACCATTCGCTAAAGCTTGTTTGAACATTTTAACGGCTTCTTCAAATTGATCTTGTTTATAATAAATCGTGCCTGCCCCGTAATAAGCGGTTGCTGCTTTTTCATCGTATTCAATCGCTTTATCAAAGAAAACGAGGGCCTTTTCCATTTCCCCAACCGCTCCGAGTAAATTCCCGAAGTTAATATAGCCCGTTGGATTCGTTTTATCCTCCTCTATCGCTTTTGTAAAAGCTTGAGCTGCATCTTCATACTTTTGTTCATTCATCGCTTGAATACCTTGTTCATTCCAGTTCATTTTTTGTTCTCACCTTTCAAATTTGTCCATTTTCACAACACACACGAGGACCTTGATATTATCTTTAGTTTACAGCAAAAAAAGCAAAAGGGAAAACGCCTACTCGGCATTTTCCCACTTTTTTATTACGCGATCAATTGTTCCGCCACCAAGGCAGCGTTCTCCTTCGTAAAGAACAACGGCTTGTCCTGGTGTAATCGCTCTTTGGCGCTCATCAAATTGCACCTTAGCCGTACCATCTGCTTGAGGATAAACCGTTACAGGGACATCTGTTTGACGATAACGGAATTTCGCAGTACATGTAAAAGGCTCCAAACGTGGTTCAGTTGCAATATAATTCATCTCAATCGCTTCTAAACCTTCAGTATATAAACCATCATGATGGTAACCTTGACCTACATATAATATATTTTCTTTTACATTTTTATCAATGACAAACCAAGGCTCACCTGGTCCACCAATTCCTAAACCTTGACGTTGGCCGAGTGTGTAATACATTAAGCCATCATGTTTTCCTTTCACTTCCCCATCAAAGGTTTGCATTTCCCCTGGTTGAGCAGGTAAAAATTCCGATAAAAATTCTTTAAAGTTTCGCTCACCAATAAAACAAATACCCGTACTATCTTTTTTCGTTGCCGTCGCCAGATTTGCTTGTTTCGCAATTTCCCGAACTTCTTTTTTCGGTAAATGCCCTAAAGGAAACATTACTTTTGATAATTGCTGTTGTGACAACGCATTAAGGAAATATGTTTGATCCTTATTGTCATCAGCCCCACGTAATAATTGAACTTCTCCGTCCACTTCCTTTACTTGAGCATAATGACCAGTTGCCACATAATCAGCACCTAATGTTAAAGCGTGATTTAAAAAGGCTTTAAATTTAATTTCTTTATTACACATAACATCAGGATTTGGCGTTCTACCTGATTTGTATTCCTCAAGAAAATACGTAAACACCTTATCCCAATATTGTTTTTCAAAATTGACGGCATAATAGGGAATGCCAATCTGGTTACAAACGCGAATGACGTCTTCGTAATCCTCGGTCGCTGTACAAAAACCAGTTTCGTCTGTATCATCCCAGTTTTTCATAAAAATGCCAATCACATCATATCCTTGCTCTTTTAAAAGCAAAGCTGTCACAGAGGAATCAACTCCTCCTGACATCCCAACAACAACACGTGTGTTTTCAGGACTTTTATTCAATTGATTCACCACCATTTCCGAGTTGTCTGAATGAAGGTCAAACAAATCGATTGTTTCTTTATTTTTATTCGATAAACGGTTTATCTTGTTTAAGTCTACGGACAATCTCCACCGTTTTATGAGCTGCATACTCAACCTGCTCTAGTGTATTGTTGAGACCGAAGCTAAAACGTAAAGCCGATGCATACTGCTCACGCTCTTCCGGATGCATCGCCACTAATACATGTGAAGGATCAATCGATCCTGCTGTGCAAGCAGAACCACTTGAAGCTGATATTCCTTCCATATCTAAGTTCACAAGCATCGATTCCACATTAACGCCTGGGAAACTGACATTAAAAATATGTGGTAAACGTTGCTCCTGATGACCATTGTAATAGAACGTTAAACGAGACTCCACTAGAATATCAAAAAAGCGCTGTGAAAAGCTCTTATATTGCTCATTTTTTTTTGCCATATTTTCGTAACTCAATTCAATCGCCTTCGCAAAACCAACGACACCGGCGACATTCTCTGTACCAGCTCGTCTTTTTCTTTCTTGCTCTCCTCCAAATAAAGTTGGCAAAAGAGTGATGCCATCCCTTACATACAGCAAACCAATTCCTTTTGGACCATTAATTTTATGAGCCGTAATCGAAAGCAAATCAACACCTAATTCTGGAATGTTGAGCTCAACTAGTCCACAAGCTTGAACGGCATCGGTATGAAAGACCGCTTGATGTCCTTGTAAAATTTGAGAAATCTCCGCAATTGGTTGAACGGTACCAACCTCATTATTCCCAAACATCACAGTTACAAGAATCGTCTCATCTCTTAAAGCCGCCTTTAGCTCATCTACAGAAATTTGCCCTGCTTTATTCACAGGCAAATAGGTCACTTCAAACCCACGCTTTTCAAGTTCCTGACAGGCATGTAAGACAGCGTGATGCTCAATTGATGTTGTAATAATATGTTTCCCTTTTGTAGAATTGGCAAGAGCATAACCGATAATTGCCAAATTATCTGCCTCCGTACCACCGCTCGTAAAGATTAAGGTATGCTCCTTCACTCCCAAATAGGAAGCGATTTTTCTACGCGAATCATCTATTGCTTGTCTTGCCTTCCTCCCAACTTGATGAATACTAGAAGGGTTACCAAAATTGCCTTCATAGACTTCAAACATCTCTTTTATCACTTGAGGATGAAGAGGCGATGTAGCCGCATGATCTAAATATACTAATTCCATTTTTTACACCTCATTCTTTGTTAGCACACAAATAACCTTCCGCTTTTCTGATCTAGCTACTGTCGGCAGGATTTCGGGAAAAATCGCCCACCCGCCGTAAGTCAAAGGGCGACTTCCTCTGTTGGTCTTATTTTTCCTCATTCCTAAACGCCGACATTCGCTTTTCTGATCCAGCTACTGTCGGCAGGATTTCGGGAAAAATCGCCCACCCGCCGTAAGTCAAAGGGCGACTTCCTCTGTTGGTCTTATTTTTCCTCATTCCTAAACGCCGACATTCGCTTTTCTGATCATCAACAAAGAAGTGAAAGGGGGATGCCCTCTCACTTGTGGATCGTTCTTTTTAGTTTAAATGTAGAACATATAATATTCTTGTTCTTCATCAGATTCGAAATTAGCCAAATCATCTAACGTTGTTTCATCTAGAACATTTTTAACTGCATCACGAATTTTTATCCATAAATCTCGTTTCGCTGGCTCTTCATTTTCCATCACTTCCACTGGGCTAATTGGACCTTCTAATACCCGAATAATATCTCCAGCTGTGATCTCTTTTGCATCCTTTGAGAGCATATATCCACCATAAGCCCCTCTAACACTTTTTACGAGCATTGCGTTACGTAATGGGGCAATAAGTTGCTCCAAATAATGCTCTGATAAATCATTTTCTTTTGCAATTGACTTTAAAGAAATCGGACCCTCACCAGACTTTTTCGCCAATGCCATCATGATCGTGAGCCCGTAACGTCCCTTTGTAGAAATTTTCATTTAGAATCCCTCTTTCTAACTTTTTTCGTTCTCAAATTATCATTTATTTAAAATAAGTCAAAAAAGACCTTCATGAACCAACCATGTTCTCCAATCTATTCAGCTGTTCCACTATGCAACTATTTCATACAATGTTATCTGTCCAATTGTTCATTTCCATCAAACACTTCTGCTGATATGCAAACGTTATTATATTCTATCAATTATAGCATGAAAAGCAACCGGAATGGTATGAGATGCATAAAAGTTTGCAAATGATTGGCATTTTCACCGTTTTAAGCTACACTAAAATTAATGGATTTAAGCGAACGTATGCTTGATTTATTTATAAATAAAGAGGTGTATTCTTATGTTATTTGATTCATTAGTCGAGGAACCTCTCTCCTATCGAATGCGACCACGCCATATTGATGAAGTCACTGGCCAACAACATGTCATCGGAAAGAAGACCGCCCTATATAAAATGATTAAAAATGGTTATGTGCCTTCAATGCTTTTATATGGACCTCCAGGTGTTGGCAAAACATCGATAGCTAAAGCAATTGCTGGGACCGTCCAAAAACCATTTCAAGCCATTAATGCAACAACTGCTGGAAAAAAAGACATTGAAGAAGCGGTCCAACATGCAAAAGCAGAAGGGAATTTAATTCTATTTATAGACGAAGTTCACCGTTTTAATAAGGCCCAACAAGATTATTTATTGCCGCATGTTGAAAGAGGTTTAATTACTTTAATTGGAGCGACGACTGAAAACCCCTTTCATGAAGTAAATCCGGCGATAAGAAGTCGTTGTGGACAAATTAAAGAACTGAAACCATTAACCCCATCAGATATAAGAGCCCTCATCACCCGAGCTTTAAAAGATGAAGAACGAGGACTTGGTAAATCGCAAATCGCGATATCCGATGATACATTAACAGTACTCTCCAAATCTATTAATGGTGATGCCCGCTCTGCCTTAACTGTTTTAGAGGAAGTCATTAAAGCCTCTGAAAAAGATGAAAGTGAAACGATAACCATTGAACAACAAACCGTAAAAGAATGTATTGAAAACAAAGGCTTCACTCACGATAAACAAAGTGATATTTATTATAATTTATTATCGAGCTTGCAAAAATCGATCCGTGGTAGCGACGTTTCAGCGGCTCTTCATTATTTAGCTCGTCTAATTGAAGGGGGCGATTTAAAAGCGATATGTCGTCGCTTAATTGTCATTGCATATGAAGATATTTCTTTAGCTGCCCCAGAAGTAGCTGTCCACACTGTTAATGCGGTTGTTGCGGTTGAACGACTTGGTTTACCAGAGGCAAGAATCCCTCTTGCCAATGTCGTCGTGGAACAATGTTTATCACCAAAGTCAAATAGTGCCTACACCGCATTAGATGCCGCGATTGCCGATGTCCGCGAAGGACAAATTGGTGAAATTCCAGCCCATTTACAAGACAACCACTACAAAGGAGCTGGAGCATTAGGCAAAGGGATTGGTTATAAATATCCTCATGATTATCCAAACTCATGGGTCAACCAACAATACTTGCCAGACCTCCTTAAAAAGAAAAAGTACTATGAACCAAAAGAAAGTGGTCACGAGAAACTCTTATCCAAAGTATTTCATCGCTTAGAATCTTTAAAGGACTCTGATTAAGTAAACAGAACACCAGTAAGAGGCTAGGACAAAAACCTCCTCTGATAGGAAAAGCCGGTGACATTTTACAACGAGTAAAATGTCACCGGCTTTCATTATCTTTATTGGAACGGAAGTGGATAGCGTTCTTCTCACCTCACCCTTATTCCTCAACTGGCAATTGGATTGTGAAAGTTGTTCCTTCATTTTTTTCACTTTCGATTTCTATTGTTCCTTTTAATTCCTCAATTAAGCGGAAGCATGTAATGATACCTAATCCAGTACCTGATTCTTTTGTTGTAAAGAATGGTGTTCCTAATTTCTCGAGTGTTCTTTCATCCATCCCTTCGCCATTATCAATGACTTTTATGAAGATTTTTTTCTCCTCAGGAAGCGAATAAGTTTTAATTATCAAATGACCATCAACCGATATGGCCTCCAATGAATTTTTCACTAAATTCATCAAAACTTGGTGAAGTTTGTTCCGTTCGATTACAACAAGTGGTAACTTCTCCAGTTCAAGTGTAAACTGACCTCTGCGCCATTCCACTTCCGTTTGATAAAGGAAGTGAATCCCCTTGATTACTTCATTAACGTCCGTTTCTTCCTTAACCATGACAGAATTTGGATTAGCCATATTTAACAATTCACTTATTATTTCATTTACACGATCAATTTCCTTCAAAATTACACCGTAGTGATCACGATGTTCATCTGATATTTTATTTGAACGACCAAATAGTTGAATGAAACCTCGAATCGTTGTTAATGGATTTCTAATTTCATGAGCAAAACCAGCCGCTAACTGACCTACCATTTGCAGTTTTTCTGAACGATTTAGCTCATTTTCCATTTCACGTTTGTCCGTAACATCGTTAAAAACAAGCAATACCCCTTCAAACTCATCCTGATTATTTAAACTAGGAAGTGGCTGAACACTCATAAAGAAATAACGTGATTCCTCTTTATAATGACAAAGGAACTCATAACGACTATTAAATTTTTTCTTTTCAACGACATCATTTAATTTAGCACATTCAACAAATTTAGAAAAAGCATCATTATGTTTGATTAAGTCATCTATTCTCAACCCAATCACTGCTTCTTTTTTCACCCCGAACAACTCTTCACATGTACGATTAAATGTTGTGATTAAACGACTGTCTTTTTGAAACGCTAAAATACCATTATTAGTCGTCTCTAATATAAGTGATGATTTTTGATGGCTTTTTTCTCTTTCTAATAATCGCCTTGTCATCATATTAAATGTTCTCGTCAACGTATCAACCTCGTGATACGAGTTTGTCGACAAAGGATATACCATCTTTCCAAAAGCAAAATCAGAAGTTGCAAACACTAACTTTTGTAATGGCTTGACAATATAATTGGACAGCTTAAAAACAGCAATCACAACTATAATTAAGACACAACTAAACAAAAGTAAATATTTATTAATCAACTGATTCAATGGTTCTTCTATGTTGCTATAAGGAACGGAAATTCCAACATACCAATCATTATCGAAATTACTCGTTTTATCAAGCTGTACAAAATATTGTAACTGTTCTACTTCTTCATTATGATAAACGAGGCGATTTCGAACCATATATTCAAAGCGTTCAGCAGTCAATTGATTGTTCTCGAAATAATTTAAACGCAGAATAATATCATTTTGTGGATGTGCGATAATATCTCCGTTGCCATTGACTAAAAATGCATGTCCTTCTAGACCAATGCTTTGTTGCTGGCGCGTAAACATGTCAACCCGATCCCATAATTCAGTTAAGTTAAAGGACGGAGAAACAATCGCAAAAATATCGCCATTTTCATCTTTTACGGAACCAGCTAAAATAAGTATCGGTCTATTAATGACATCAGACATATAAATATCAGATAAATAGACATCACCGCCCTCAAATGTTTCTTGAACCCACACTCTTTCGGACATGTCTGACCCGACAACCGTATTGTCTACATCAACCGCAACTGTTCCACTTTCATCGATAAGAATAGCTCCAAAATATAAATCATTTAAACTAACGAATCTTATTAACTCATCTTGTATTTCATCTATGCTTGACTCTTGATTTGAAATAATTGGATTATTAGTTAACATTCTCACGTCTTTAAAACGTTCTTGGATGAAGTCATCTAAACTTACAGCTGCACTTTCACCTAAAGCATATAGCAACTGTTCATGTTGGTTTTCGATATCTTCTTTTTGTGATTGAAATGTAATATATGCAATAAAAATTAATGGCAAAAAGGTCACAAAAAAGAAGATCATAAATAGTTTCATTCTTAATGATTTGAACATCTGCATCTGCCCCTCGATTTCTGTCGAAAGGAATCTAATGATATCCTTACCAATTTTATTCTACACTTTCCTTGTCAATAAAAAAAGAAGCTTTTCAAAATCCAGCAAAATCCCTCCTTTCTTCTTCCATAATTTTATTCTTTCTTTCAAAAACTTACATTCTAACACATATTTCGGATTTACAGATTTATTAATCCCTTAATTTTCGACAGTGTCGTATATTACTATTTAAATTTGGTTATATTAAAAACTATTAGAAACAAAATAGTGAACTTGTAACGACTCTATATATAGAGAGAAAACTTGAACAGTAAACAAAGGAATTAAGGAGCTGAATGAGATGAAAATAAGACAAGATGCATGGTCACATGAAGATGATGTGTTATTAGCAGAAACGGTTTTAAAGCATATTAAAGAAGGAAGTACACAATTACGTGCTTTTGATGAAGTAGGAGATGAACTAAACCGTACATCTGCTGCTTGCGGTTTCCGCTGGAATGCAGTAGTTCGTGCTAGATATATAAATCAAATTGAGGAAGCAAAAAAAGAGAGAAAAGAACGGAAAAGAGCAGCAAGTTACAATTATTATTATGCAGCTCCACCAGCTAACCCAGCTTGGTCAACACCAAAACTCTCACCAAAATTCGATACCGAGACTTCTGAGGAAATGGATATTCATGGAGTCATTCAATATTTACAATCATTGGCCCAATCCAACCAATCATCCTCCATGTGGCAAGTCAAAGCTGAAGTATTAGAAAAAGAGAACGAGAATCTACGTGGTGAAGTAAAACATTTACAATCAGAACTAAATAAATTAAAACAAGATACTAGTATCATTGAAGAAGATTATCAGTCTCTTATTCAAATCATGAATCGTGCCAGGAGAATGGCTGTTCTTGAAGATGAAGAATCCCTTCATAATCCAACATTTAAGATGGACAAGAACGGAAACCTAGAAAGAGTCGCTAAATAATGAAAGCCGGTGACATTTTACTCGTTTAAAATGTCACCGGCTTTTCATATTAGAGGAAGGTTTTGGGTCAGCTCCTTCCAAAGAGAAACCTTCTTCTTTAGTTTACATATCATCAACAATAATATAAGTAGCCCGGATTGGTCCGTGTACTCCGACAACGAGGTTCATTTCAATGTCTGCACTATTACTTGGACCTGAAATGAAGTTTACGCACCGTGGAAATTCCCCTTCTTTTTGGGCAAGCTCATGCAACATATCAGTCGCTTGTGTCATCCTTGGAACGATCGTACTTTTAGGGATAATCGCGATATAACTTGTTGGCAATAAGCTAACAGAACGTCCTTTGCCATCATTGCTTAATAACACGACGGTTCCAGACTCTGCTAAAGTTATATCAGAAAATGTAATTCCAATATCCGCACGTTCGGCCAGTGTAATATTTTCATCACCTTTATCCTTATCCCATTCATAAAATTCAGCCCCATCAACTGGATAGTCTTCAAACGCTTTTTTTACACCAAAACGTTCAAAACGTTCGTCCTTCCAATAAATGATTTCCTTTCCATCATATCGCTCCATCACTTCTGCAAGCTTTTTAGACAACCCATCTAACATCACACGTTCAAACGTCGTATGAATTCTTGTACATTGTTCTTTTAAACGTTCCACAAGCTGATCGGGTGTTTCATCTGCAAAAACGGTACGCTGAGGTTCTTTTTTCCATTGTGGACGTACAACCCCTTCACGCTTTCGCTCTCTCCCTAAACTTGATGCAATTTTATCTAAAAATTTATCTTGATTATGAACCGTCCCTCGACTCATGACTTGTCACCCTTTTTCTCACGTTTTTCGAACCAATTTCGGAATGATTCTTTTGCTGGCTCAGGAAAATCACGAATGTCTGTCCATGGTTTTACTGGACCAGGACCTTTTGAAATTTTTCCACCTTTGGCAAAAGGACTCGCAATCGTTGGAGCAAACTTGCTCGCACTGCTAAAGAATTTTGGAGAGCTTGCGGCTATTCCAAATCCTTTCATTGCAAGCTTTTCACCGATAGGAGCTTTCCCTTGCTCCTCGACAATATTTTGACGGTGTTTAATTAATAATTCATGTAATGGAATTTTAACTGGACAGGCATCCGTACAAGCTGCACATAAGCTTGACGCGTAAGGAAGCTCTTTATATTCATCATATCCACCTAATAATGGCGATAAGACCGCTCCGATTGGTCCAGGATATATCGATCCGTAAGCATGGCCGCCGATATGACGATAAATCGGACAAACATTAATACAGGCGGCACAACGAATACATTGTAGGGCCGATTGAAATTCCGTTCCTAAAATGTTGGAACGTCCATTATCAACGATGACTAAATGGAATTCTTCTGGGCCATCAATATCTGTTTCTCCCTTTGGACCTGTCAAACCAGTTACATAGCTCGTAAGCTTTTGTCCAACAGCACTACGACAAAGCATACTTACTAAAATATCAAGTTCCTGCCAAGTTGGGACAATTCGTTCCATTCCCATCACCGTAATTTGTGTTTTAGGTAATGTCGAAGCTAAACGAGCATTTCCTTCATTTGTTACAAGTGAAATACTTCCTGTCTCTGCTACCGCAAAGTTACAACCTGTAATCCCCAAATCAGCAGTTAAAAATTCACCACGTAATTGTTCTCGAGCAAATAAAGCAAGCTCTTCAGGTTTGGAAGATTTCGTATAACCTTTTTTCACTTCAAACGTTTCGCGAATTTGCTCTTTATTTTTATGAAGAGCCGGAGCCACAATATGTGACGGCGGGTCATGATCGTCAATTTGCAAAATATATTCCCCTAAATCCGTTTCAATCACTTCACAGCCAAGCTCTTCTAATGCTTCATTCATACTTATCTCTTCTGTAACCATTGATTTAGACTTAATAACTTTTTTCGCATTCTTCTCTTTGGCTACTTGGCGAATATATTCATTTGCCTCATCAGCCGTTTGAGCAAAAAAGACATGCCCACCTTGTTTTGTCACATTATCAGTCAACTGTTCCAAATAAAAATCTAAGTTTTCTAATGTATGCTGACGAATTTCTTCGGATAAATCACGCCAGTCTTCCCAATTCCCTAATTCCTCTGCAGCATTAATACGTCCGTTTTTTAAACGCTCTTGAGCAGAAACTACTGCATTACGCATAAAGGTATCTTTTACCCCTTTATCGACACGACTATTAAACGCTTGATCCCCAATTTTCATGGCCATGATTGTTTCTCTCCCTACTTATCTTGAGTTCAGTACTTGCGCAATGTGCATCGTTTTAATTGGTTTTCCTTGACGGTCAATACGCCCACCAATATTCATTAAGCAACCACAATCTGCTCCAATTAAAACTTCTGCCTTAGTCGATTCAACATGAGCGACTTTCTCATTCACCATTTGTTCTGAAATCGGCACCATTTTAACTGAGAATGTTCCACCAAAACCACAGCAGTTCTCTTTATTTGGTAAACTCGTAAATTCTAATCCGTCCACATTTTGTAATAACGTCATCGGAGCATCTTTGACACCGAGAAGACGAGTCATATGACAGGATGTATGGTATGTAGCTTTTACAGGTAATTTAGCCCCAACGTCTTCCACCTTTAAGACATCAACAATAAATTGAGTAAATTCAAATGTTTTATTCGCTAATTTTTCAGCTTTCTCTTTCCATTCATGGTCATCTTTAAATAGATGTGGGTACTCATGAAGCATCGCGGCACATGATCCAGACGGTGATACAACATAATCGGCATGCTCAAATGCTTTAATCATATTTTTCGCTACTTCTCTTGTCTCTTTATGATAGCCACTATTATAGGCAGGCTGTCCACAGCACGTTTGTTGTCTCGGAAAATCGATCTCACAGCCGAGACGTTCCAATACTTCGACAACATCCTTACCAACTTCCGTATAAAAAATATCACTTAAACAGGTAACAAATAATGAAACTTTCATTGCGATTCCTTCTTTCTTCTCCTCATTGATAAGGTGATCTGATCACTTAATGTAAGTGCTATCAGTATAATAGAGAATACACAATCTTTCAACCGTTTACATGGAAAAGTCGTGCGATTTTTTCTTGAACCTTACTTTTTATTTATTCTTAACTCAACTTTCACAGCGTTTGATTGACCCTTGACCGTTGATAGAGATTGACTTTAGGGAGATACAATGCTCAAATGGACTTTACATGAACGGTTCAATCGTTGACAGTCTGAACACATCTCTTTCTTAGTAGGCAGTTGAAGGAAACTGTTCACTAAAAGAAGCACTTCGGCTGTCGCTACCAAAACCATACTCCGCGTCCTGCGGGAACCTTGCGAGCCTCCTCGGCAAGCCTTGCGGGGTCTCGCTCCACGGTTTATTCCCGCGGGAGTCTCCGTATGGTTTTGTCCGCTAAGTGTCGTGGAGAGGCTTGATGATATGGCCATCCTCAATCAGCTATTTCTAACGCAGAAGGACCTTCTTCTTCACTTTGTTGGTTATGGAACTAAATAGGTCGTTGCCACCTATTTTTTCCTAAGTCTGTAGTCATCAAAAGACAGGATAAACAAGCTCGATCATCTAGCTAATGTACAGAGCATCAACACGGATTTGTTTACAACTGTAACGGAATGAGTCATGGAAGGAGAAAAATCATTCTCAAGCTCATGTACGTTGAAGTAATAACTGTTTTTTTGTTCAATGAGAAAACTGAACCTAGATTCGATTCCATTATCTAGCGGAGTATGGTTTTGGGAGCGACAGCCGAAGTGCATTGTACATTGTCTATTTTTTCTTGATGCACAGTTTATCCGTTTTGTGTGATAGTACGTTCTCGCTTTTCTAACGTGTCAAGAGCATTTGTTTAAGAGCTTCCCTTTCGCTCTGCCAACTAGTTGAACGGATTTTCTCGATACGAAAGTTGAGTTCTTAATAATTGAACAAAATGATCAAAAAAGACAACCTCATAAAATCGAGTTTCTTCCCGAAATTATAAAGGTTGCCTATTAAATCGTTTCTCCAAGTGAAGTTAAAAATTCTACCCTAGAGCTTTATCTCGAAATTTCAATTCCTTCTAATAAGTTCGTAATCACATGTCCGGCCATAATTAGACCAGCTACAGATGGTACGAAGGCATTTGAGGATGGCGGCATTTTCGCTTTGCGAATTTTGCCTTGTTCCGCTGCTTCAGGGACGATTTCCTTACGAATGTCCTCACGAATTTTAATCGGTTGCTCATCAGAAAAGACAACATCGACACCTTTATGGATTCCTTCTTTTCTTAATTTTGTTCGAATCACTTTCGCAATTGGATCATAGCTTGTTTTCGAAATATCTGTTACACGCAGGCGAGTTGGATCCATTTTGTTAGCCGCTCCCATGCTAGAGATAATCGGGATTTTACGTGACAAACATTCTTTAATTAAGTGAATTTTATAAGAGATCGTATCACTTGCATCAATAACATAATCAAGCCCATAGGAAAAAAATTGCTCATATGTTTCTTCCGTATAAAACATTTTAAGAGCAATTACTTCACAATCTGGATTAATGTCTGCAATTCTTTCTTTCATAAGTTCAACCTTTTGACGGCCAACTGTTGAAAGCAAAGCATGAATTTGACGGTTAACGTTTGTAATATCAACATCATCCTTATCAACTAAAACAAGACGCCCAACACCAGAGCGAGCAAGAGCTTCTGCCGAAAACGAACCAACCCCACCAATTCCTAAAACAGCAACAGTACTGTTTTTCAATTTATCAAGGCCATCATGACCAATCGCTAATTCATTACGTGAAAATTGATGTAGCATTTCAATATTTACCCCTTCCAAATCAACAAAAATGATTACGTTTTTGACTATATCACAGCCCTTTAAAAAAGTCTAAAACTACTAGCAAATCAAGGCTGAAGGATTTGGATAGAGAACTAAGGATCAAAGTGAAACCGGCATTTAAAGTTTAATGACTCATCACCTTTTATTCGCACTGTAATTATAGCGGTTCTCAGATTTCATTACCTATCACCGGTTATTCGTACTGTAATCAGACCAATCCTCTTTTTTCATTACTAATCATCTGTTATTCGCACTGTAATTTCAGCGATTCTCAATTTTCATTACCTATCACCGATTATTCGCTCCGTAATCAGACCAATCCTCTTTTTTCATTACTAATCACCGGTTATTCGTACTGTAA
>NZ_ALPT02000018.1 GCF_000292245.2 Alkalihalobacillus alcalophilus ATCC 27647 = CGMCC 1.3604
GTTTTCCCATTTGTTCCCATGCTTCTACAAAATCCCTTTGGGGGATTTTTCTATTCTTAACATTTGCCAAGGGGTCATTAAAATAAACATAATCATCATCAAATCCTGTAACTAAGACAGAATGCTCTTTATACGTTATTTTAACAGAGCCGCTTGGAGTATCCCAAGTTTCGAATAAGTTTTCAGGAAGTTTCGAAAATGTAACATTAGATATGATCCAGACTGGATTTCCATTGCTTACGTGATAGAGAATATGTTGGAAGTCAGTCCCGGTTATATCAATTACTCTATTAGGCAAGTAAAATTCTGCTAATTCTTTAATAGGACCATGGTATACACCATAACCAGGATTGTTAATGTTATACATATCACCTACAAAACCATCATAAGGGTTACCAAAAAAGACTTGATCGCCTTTTTTTTGATAGGGAGTTGAATCTTTTTTCACCTCATCTGCAAGTACCATTTTGTTTACATTTACTCCTGCATAATTTAGAAACATGGCAAGACTTGTTACTTCACATCCTCTTGGAAGCTCAGGTAACTGAGAAATTAAAGGGGCATCTAATAATATACTTAGAGGAAGTTGAAAGTCATATCTCCAAACGATGTGACTATCATTAAGAAAATAAACATTGCTTTGTATCTCTTGAGCATAAATAACAGCCTCTTTATAACTCTCAAAACCTCTTGTTATGTCATTTTCATGGACAATAAAAGGTAAATTTGAATCGTTAGATACTATTTGTGAAGGGTGTTGTGAATTACTGTATACCTCTTTAAAACTGTTTATTTTACTAGTGAAATCGAGATCTACCCATTCTTCCTGTATATTTAAATACAATAAAAAAGTAAACATGGCCAAGATTAGAAAAGAAAAAACAAATAAGCCTTGTTTTAAGATTCCTTTTTTTATTAGCCTAGATAAGGCTGTAACAGCAAGTACAAGAAACACAATATAACTCAAAATAAAAAATAGAACTTCCATTCTACGACCTCTTTCAAAAAATAAGTATTAAGTTAGTGGTTCGATAATCTAGATAAATATGTGAAACTTGTGTAATAGAATAAGCGAAAGATTTGTAAAAAATGTGAAGATAGAAAAAAAGTTATGATAAATGATAAATTAAAGCATAAAAAAATTGTAAAAATACCAGAATGATTGAAAAAGCATTCAAGCTAGGACCTATAGTTCAGCCTAGGGAGAAAGGATAGTCTATACTTTTGCTTTCTAACCGTAAAAATTAAACATTAAATTAGAGGATTAAGTAAACGCGAGTTTTATACCAAGGAGGGTGAAATTATGATTGGTGAGGGGATCAGAAAATTAATAGGTTGTATTCTCTTACTAAGCATATTTTTCGTGGGCTATTCTACGCCTGTTCAAGATGTCATAAGTATTCCAAATGAGATTACTGTATATGAAGGGCAGCAAATAAGCTGGGAAGTTTCTTCTACACGTATAGGTGACTTTTCTACAAAAACTGAAAATGAAAAACTTGTTACAAACATTACTACTTCTACAAATAATAGAACAGGTACAACCTCAATCACTGCAACAAGCAAAGAAGCCAATGATACAACTTTGACAATTGAAATAGGTAATTTTCCAATTAAACAAGTTCAGGTTCGTACATTACCAGAACTGAAAATTTTGCCTGGAGGTCATTCCATTGGTGTCAAGCTAAATAAAGAAGGCGTGCTTGTCGCAGGCTATCATTCTGTTAAGTCTTCAGTTGGAGAAGAATCACCTGCAATACATGCAGGAATAGAAGTAGGCGACTTGATAACGAAAATTAATGGTAATCCTATAAGTAGGGGGGTTCAAGTGGAAGAGATTGTTCAAGAAGCTGGCGAGAAAAATGACATACTAAAAATAGAAATAAGGAGAAAAAAACAATTTTTATTAAAAGAGTTAACCCCTTTAAGAAATAAAGAGGATGGCAAATTTCAATCCGGTCTATATGTACGTGATTTCACGGCAGGTATAGGTACTTTAACATTTTTTCATCCTGATACGAATAAATACGGGGCACTTGGTCACGTTATATCAGAAGCTGAAACTAATCAGCCAACCGTTGTTTATGATGGACAAATTGTGTTGGCATCTGTTTCATCAATTGAGAAAGGGGTTAGCGGTGAACCTGGTGAAAAGATAGCCAAATTTTTACCTAATCAGGCGTTTTGGGGTTCTGTAACGATAAATAGTCCTTTTGGTCTTTTTGGAGAAGTATTCAATAAAGGTACTATTTTTGACCAACCTATTCCTGTAGCGTCTGCTGATCAAGTTAAAGAAGGTCCCGCTAAAATACTTACGGTTTTAGAGGGAGATAAAGTACAAGAATTTGATATTAAGATTCTTAAATCAAATCCAAGAAAATCTCCCACAACAAAAGGGTTAATCATTAAAGTCACTGATCCTAAATTACTGAAAAAAACAGGAGGGATTGTACAAGGGATGAGCGGTAGCCCAATTATTCAAGAGGACAAGTTAATTGGAGCGGTTACGCATGTTTTCGTTAATGACCCAACATCGGGCTATGGTGGACACATTGAATGGATGTTACAAGAAGCTGAAATTAAGTAGAGCTAAGAATATACTAGTTAGGTGACTAACTAGTATATTTCTTCTATATCATCTTCATACATTCTACAAACATGCAGGATATACTCCTACAGTAGATTGAGGAGGTGTGCGATGAAAAATAGTACTTATAGACAAATAGTTATAGGAGGATTTTCTCTTATACTAGCTTATCTATTTTTTCAAAGTAGAGAACTCTGGGATCCAATGCATGCTTGGAACAGAGCATTTGCAGATGTATCATTACTATTCTTAAGTGTAATTTTGCTTTTAGGATCCCTTTCTAAGGTATTCGAAACAATTAGAAAATGGCTAGTTTGGAGAAGAGAACTTGGGATATGGACAGGCGTTACGGCAATTGTTCATGTATTGATTCTCCTTGATGGCTGGGTTCAATGGGAAGTATTCCGGTTCTTTTTCGTTTTTAGTCCATTTGCAGGGGATTGGGTGTTGCATCCTGGATTTGCTTTAGGTAATTTATTGGGGATTGTAGCGTTGGTATATGTTCTTATCTTAATGTTAACTTCAAACACGATAAGTAAAAAGATATTGGGATTAAAAGCTTGGAAACATGTTCAACAAACTGTACATGTCTTTTACCATATGGTAATTTTGCATACGGCTTATTTTATTTTTATACACAACCCAGATTCACCTAATTGGCTACAAGCACCCTTCATCATCACTATTACATTAGTCTGGCTAAGCGCTTTAATAGGATTTTGGTTTACCGTAAAAGAAACTAGAAGAAAGTAAAGGTAAATAAATAAGTGGTTCCTTACTAAGGTTAGGAGCCATTCAGTTTGTTGTCATAAGAAATTAAGCAATTAGCTTTCTTAAAAAAAATTTCATAAATCCTCTTCATAGTTTCTACACAATTAAGTGCAATACTCTATAACACAAAGCTTGTAAGACTAATTTTAAATAGGATGTAGAAAGAAGGAAATTTATTGATTTACTTGAACTGGCTTATTAACTGGCTTGGGCGAAAACGTACTATTTGGTTATTGTTTATGACCAATTTGTTGGGAACGATCTACGGATATATATGGTATATGCCTCAATTAGTTGAAACGGAACTTTGGTTTTGGCCGTTTGTCCCAGATAGTCCAACTGCTAGTTTGTTTTTTACCATTACGTTGCTGTCCTTTTTAGTAGGGAAAAAGTGGCCGCTAATAGAAGCGTTTGGTGCTGTGACTTTGTTTAAATATGGAATTTGGGCAGTTGTCATGATTGTGGCAACAAATTTTACTGGAGGTACTCTTCATTGGACAAGTTATATGTTAATTGTTTCTCACATTGGAATGGCAGTTCAAGCACTCTTTTTTAGTCGATACTTCCGTTTTAAATTAAAACATTTGTTAATTGTAGCACTATGGACATTAACAAATGATATATTGGATTATTCTCTGGGGATTTTTCCTTGGTTATATTCTGGACTTCATCCCTATTTAACTTATATTTATTTCTTTACTGTAAGTCTAAGTATAACAAGTATTCTCGTTTTTTATGTGTTGGTGGCAAGGATAACTGGACAACACAAGAATGATAATTTAGTTTGAGTAAATTCGGTGTACTCCATAAAAACATGACCACAAAATTAGAGGTCGTGTTTTTATGGAGGTCATGTCTTTAATCTTTAATTTCATAATAATTTTTGGGGTTCAAAATTGGTGGGTACTGTGGTGTTGAACATTAAATTAATCCCCCTTTTTTTTACATGAATTCTCCATGAAAAAAACAAACATTGAGGATAATATTATTATCTGATCTATAACAAAAAGAAGTATGAGGTGTTTTCAAAATGTGTGGTTTTGTTGGCTATGTAAATGAACAAAAAGTAATAGGAAATAAAGAAAAAAATGAAATAAATAATATGCTTAACTTGATTCATCATCGTGGACCAGATGACACAGGTTTTTTCAAGGATGATCACATCGTTTTTGGATTTAAAAGGCTAAGTATCATTGATGTGGAAAATGGCAATCAACCTATCTCCTATGAAAATGAGCGTTACTGGATGGTATTTAATGGTGAAATTTATAATTACCAGGAACTACGTAAAACCTTGGGGAATATAGGTTACACGTTTCAGACTTCATCAGATTCAGAGACAATTCTTGCTCTTTTCAGTCATAAAAAAGAAGAAGCTTTTTCTGACTTAAGAGGAATGTTTGCTATTTTGATTTGGGACAAGCAGGAGCAAACGATGTACGGGGCACGAGACCCCTTTGGTATCAAACCATTGTATTATACGAATGGTGAAAGTGAGCATGAACTATATTTCGCGTCTGAGAAAAAAAGTTTAGTAGCACTTGAAAACAATAAATCTTTAAATAAGGAAGCATTACATCATTATTTAACTTTTCAATATGTGCCTGAGCCATTAACGATGACAACTGATACGTTTAAAATAGAGCCTGGCCATTATTTCATCAAAAAGAAAGGGGAGGGTTTAATCCAAACAAAATATTGGGAGCCAATCTTCAAACCAAGTCAAGGCAATCTTGAGACAAGTTCTAAACAGATAGCACAAACGTTAGAGGAGTCTGTAAATTGTCATATGATTAGTGATGTTCCATTAGGAGCTTTCTTATCAGGTGGAATTGATTCCACTTGTATAGTGACATTAGCGAAAAAAATTAATCCTGCCATTAAGACATTTACTGTTGGATTTGAGCAAGAAGGTTATCATGAACTAAATCCTGTGAAGCAAACAGTGGAAGCTTTGGAGGTTGAAAATTCTTATTATCAAGTTTCAGTTACTGAATTTATTGAGGAACTCCCTAAAATTATTTGGCATTTAGATGATCCCGTTGCTGACCCAGCAGCTATTCCCCTTTACTTTTTAGCAAGGGAAGCTGCCAAACATGTAAAAGTTGTCTTATCTGGCGAGGGTGCAGATGAACTGTTTGGAGGCTACCGAATTTATAAGGAGCCTTTGTCACTCCGTCCTTTATCGACTCTTCCTGATAGTGGTAAAAGAATGATGAACTTTATTCTTAACAGAGTTCCACAAAAAGTAAAGGGAAGAAATTATATAGAGCGTGGGCTTACACCAATTGAAAAGCGTTACATTGGGAATGCGAAAACGTTTTCAGAAGCCGATAAATTTAAGTTACTGAGCCAGTATCAATCAGATTATAACTATGAAAAGATCACTACGCCATTTTATGAACAAATTCAACACCTTGATGATATTACGAAGATGCAATATATCGATCTTCAGACATGGTTACGAGGTGATATTCTAGTGAAGGCTGATCGAATGACAATGGCGCATTCATTAGAACTCCGTGTTCCATTTTTAGATAAAGAAGTCTTTAAAGTGGCTGCTAACCTTCATCCCACTATAAAGGTAGATAAATCACAAACGAAAATTGCTCTTAGAAGTGCAATGAAGCACATTGTACCAGCGCATATTGTCAATCGAGCGAAGCTAGGGTTTCCCGTTCCAATTCGACATTGGCTACAAAATGAATTGTACGATTGGGCTAAAAATTTGATTATGGATAGTCAGACTGATTATTTATTTAAGAAAGAAGAGATTCTTCATTTGCTTGAACAACATCGTAAAATCAATTTGGCTGAGAGTTCAATATTTAAGAGCAAAGGGGATTATAGTCGTCCATTATGGACAGTACTGACTTTCATGCTTTGGCACCAAGTCTTTATTGAAAAGGTCTATGAATTTGGTACTACTATGGAGCATAGTAAATAGTTTTAAGTTTTTTCATTGAACATGTTGAATAAAGTTATTCAACATGTTCGGCTATTTTTGCTGTATGTTGAACGCTTCTAACAATGCTTGTTTCCTACTTAAGGGGGTTTACATGTTACAGTTTTAATACATATCCTTTTCTCTAATCTTTTAAATAAGCAAGAAAAAATATAGAACTGGAAAAAGGAGCGAGAAATGATGAGGAAATATCTTTTACCTTTAAGTTTTATCGTTGTAATAGTCATTTCAATTGTAATTGTTGTTAATCCATTCCAAACAGCTACCTTAGAAGAGGACCCTATAAGTCAAAAATGGGATGATATTAACCAAGAGGAAGTACTGATGGAGGTTGGTAACGAATATGTAGAAGTAGTTGATTTACGAGAAGTGGAGCTCTATAAAGAGGGGCATATATCTGGAGCCATCAATATCCCCTATGAAGAGTTTCAAGACCGCTATAATGAATTAAATCAAGAAAAACGGATTATTCTTATTTGTCATACAGGAAGAATGGGGGTTGAAAGTGCCGATTTTCTTGTTGAAAAAGGATTTGATAAAGTAGCTAACTTCGGAGGTGGCATGGCTGTATGGGATGGACCTCTTTCAACAGAATAAAGTTCATTTCCTTTTTTAAAACAATAAAGAATTGTCTAGAACTAAAATGCTTATCCCTACTAGTTTGAGTGAAAAGTAAATAGGGAAGCTTTATCTTATAATTCCGTAACGATTATAGTAGCTGTCATTCCAGCTGCTTCATGTCCAGGTATGGTACAAATGGCTTCATACGTACCGGATTTTGGAAAAACAACTGACATACTTTCAGAAGTACCAGGCATCGCATGAAGATGAAAATCCAATCCTTTAATCTCAAAATCATGTTGCTCTATTCCGTTATTAACTAGAGTTAGTGTTACCTCCTCACCAGGTAACACTTGAACTTGATCTGGACCAAACTGATATTCATTCGCATCCATTATTATTTCTTGATTATTTACATGATCGGCATGATGGTTTGTGCTGTTATTAAATTCAAAAGTAAAGTAGTGAAAGCTGAGAATAAACAAACAAACAAGAGTAAAGTATGGAAGTGGGTGTGAAATCAATGAATTATTGTTGGATTCCTTATTAATTTCATAAACTAAAAGTAAATAAATTAGAAAGAAAATCCCAACAGTCCAAAGACTCATTATGTTTAAAAGTTGGTTATAATGTTCAGGGGAAATCATAACACCTAACATCGTTCCCATCATTCCCCCCATTACTCCAGAAATGAGTCCATCAATAATCGCGATCAAGGAGTAAGGAAATCCTGCTATTACACCAACGAACCCGCCAATTAACATGCTTAGAACAGTAATTTCAAAAAACAAGTCAGGAAATAAAACTGCAGAGAACGTACCTATACTTAATCCGGTAATCATTCCAAGAGTCATTGAAACAACCATCCCAATCATATTGCTTAGTTTTTCTTTAAATAGATAGGAAAGACTTATTAACCAAGTTAATAAAAGGATAAAAACAATACCGAGCACGACTGGTTGAAGCAATTTATTCTCTCCCTTCATGTTCATACTTTTAGTTTATTAGCTTAAAAGATTAAATATGTACAAGGGTTACTATTTCTTTAAATGTTCACACATCGGGAGAAAGTGGATACAAATAATTTACTAGGTAAGGTGAAAGTACGTGAGGTGAGACAACTGAAAAGAAACATTCCTATGGTGATTATAATAATTAGCTTTATTTTTTCTTTTTATATGGTTAGTTCAATTAATGAAAAAAAAGAAAATATAAACGAACTTGAAGATATTTATGAAGTCATAACAAAAAATAATATGACGTTACATTCCTGGTCAGCTTATTCAAGGGAGGAACTATATGTAATGAATGTAACTGAAGTGATTGAACTAATTGATGACACACAAAAAAATAAAACAGACTTTGTATGGAGCACGGAAAAAATTGAAAATGACCATCACAATAAAGTAGTTGGTACAAAAAATAACCAAAGCTTAGATGAACGTATCGTGATTACATCTTATGAAGATAGAAATAAGTATAAAGTGAATATTACTTATCAGGTTGTTGGAGATGAGTGGAATTTTGACATTATGAATGAAATATCATCAAACATTAAAGGCAGTTCCATCTTTTATATGATTCAAGGAAGTATTGAAGATAATAATAAGAACTTACAGGACTTAGCTCAAGATTTAGTACGTGACTTTTCTGGAGAGGTTAAAGAAGGGGTTGAAGAGGATCAATTCATATCGGTTTCTGCGTATAACCCTAGGTGGGATTTAAGTCTACCCTTAAATCAGAATGATAAAATGAATTTACAAATAGGGGTTAGGAGTGTTCCATACTCAGATAATGTTGATGTGACAATAGGAACACCTATTATTACGGTTGAACATTAGCTTCCTTGAATTTTCAAATTATTTAAAGGTTTTGATTGTAAGATTGCGCGAAGGTTCAGTTGTATTACTTAATTCATTATAGAATAATTTAGGGGGAGTATAAATGATCGTGTTCCACTTAAAAAACTTGTTGCTCGATAAGGAGATTTCTTTTGAAGATATTGCAAAAGATACAAAAATTCCACTGGAGGAAATTTTGTATCTTTGTTCTAAACATGCAAATAAAATAAATTTTAATACTTTGAACACTCTTTGTCACTATTTGTCAGTAACAACAAATGAACTTTTATCGTACGAGTTTCTAAGAATCGATCAAAATACATTAAACCAAAAAGGCTTAGTGACAGGGTTGCTGCTCTAGACCGCAAAGTAGAGTTTTCATCCTCTATTCAATAGATTACACTCAAAATAGTGATTATTCTAATATTAGGGGATGGATATTTATGAAACGAAATTGGAATGAAGATGAGCTGCTAGAACATTTTGTAGTAGTACCAATTGAAAGAAAACTGATTGGTAATAAAACTGGGACAAGTCGTTTAGGGTTTGCAGTATTATTAAAGTACTTTCAACAAGAGGCTAGATTTCCTTCTAAGAAACAAGATATTCCCAAAGTGGTAGTAGAATTTATAGCACAGCAATTGGGGTTATCTTCAGCACTCTTTGAGGAATAACGTTGGGGCGCAGATGAAAGAAACTTTACTTATCATCGAAAACAAATTCGAGAATTCTTCGGTTTTCGAGAGCTTACAGCAAAAGACAACGAGTTTTTGACAGAGTGGTTACACGGACAAGTTCAGTTTACTCATGATATCGACTACTTAAAAAATCAGGCATATAGCTTATTTCGCAAGTGGCAAGTTGAACCATCTTCGATTGGAAGCTTGAATCGGATGATTGATTCTGCCATTGACACTTTTGAAAAGAATTTATATCAATCGACTTATCATCAGCTGTCTCCTAGGACTTGTTCTCGATTAGATGCATTACTGGAATCTCATGAGGATGAGGAATCGGAAGAAGGTTTTGAAGAAGAGTTTCATGAGAAAATGCAATCTGACATTTTAACTTTTCGGCACCTTTTATCTTCTCCTCGTAAACCAAGTGTAAGTACCATGGAAATGGAAGTTAAAAAACTATTAGCGATCAAGCATCTACAAATTCCTCCAGGATTATTTCATCATTTGACTCCGAAATTAGTAAAGAAATATCGACTTCGTGCAGCTACGGAGACCGTAACGGAATTGCGTGCACACCCAGCACCTATTCGCTATACCCTACTTGCCATCTTATTTTCGCTTCGTCATGGGGAAGTGATTGATTATTTAGCTGATTTATTGGATGAAATTACGCTTAAGTTCGGAAATAAGGCCAAGAATACAACCCGAAAAGAAGCAGTAAAGGAATTAGAAAGAGTCCAAGGGAAAAATAAACATATTGTCAACTTATTAAAAGCGACGGTAGATCATCCAGAAGGCGTTATTCAAGATACTCTATTCCCTATTGTCAGTCCTTCCACGATTCAAGATATTATAAAAGATATGACAAAAAATAATCGGGAATACAAAGAAAAAATCTATACAAAGATGCATGCCTCTTATCGCGGATATTATCGACATGCTTTTTCTAAAATTTTAATGAATCTTACCTTTAGGTCCAACAATAAGTTTCATCAACCTGTGATTGAAGCCATTCAACTCATTAGAGAATATGGAGAAAGTGGGCAACGTTATTTCGCTGCTGGAGATGAAGTTCCTATTGAAGGCGTAATTCAGCCCAAATGGAAAGATATCATTATTGAGACAGACAGTAAAGGCATAGAGAGAGTCAATCGAATCAATTATGAAATTGCAGTGATCCAATCGCTTCGTACTCGACTTCGTTGTAAAGAAATTTGGATTGAGGACGCTGTTCGATATCGAAACCCAGATGAAGATCTCCCTCAAGATTTTGAAGAGCGCAAGGAAGAATATTTTCAAGCACTGAAAACACCACTTGATGTAGAGCCTTTTATCGAAGATATTATACAGTTGATGAAAGATAAGCTCCAATTACTAAATCAAGGGTTAGAGGTTCAAAGTAATGAAAAAGTTGCGATTACTACTAGAAATAACAAGGGATGGATTCGAGTCACACCACTTGAAAAGCAACCCGAACCCCCACATGTGACGAGGATAAAACAGGAGATTAAGAACCGTTGGTCCGACATCAACCTGTTGGATTTACTAAAAGAAACAGATTTTCACACGGAGTTTACCAAGCAGTTTAAGACTACAGCCGATCGCGAGATTTTAGATCGAGAAACCATCCAGCGACGGCTTCTTTTAAGTTTATTTGGATTAGGAACGAACACAGGTTTAAAAGCCGTTTCAGCTGGAAACCACCTAGATAGCTATCGGGAACTTCGTTATATACGCCAAAAATTTATTCATAAAGATCATTTACGAAAAGCCAATGCAGAGGTTACCAATCATATTATCTACCATCGATTGAAAGAAGTATGGGGAGAAGCTACTACTGCATGTGCATCCGATTCAAAACATTTTGGCTCTGGGGATCAGAACTTGCTTTCCGAATGGCATCCTCGTTATAAGAGGCAGGGGATTATGATCTATTGGCATACAGATCGAAAATCGGCATGTATTTATTCTCAACTTAAGTCCTGTCTTTCTTCCGAAGTGGCTGCGATGATAGAAGGGGTCCTTCGTCACTGCACAGATATGGAAATCGATCGAAATTATGTCGATACACACGGCCAAAGTGTGGTTGCTTTTGCTTTTTGTCATCTGCTTGGTTTTAAACTGATGCCACGCTTCAAAAATATAGGTTCTCAAAAGTTGTATCGTCCAGAAGCTGGCATGAATGAGGAATATCCTCACCTGCAACCGGTTTTAAGTAGACCGATTAACTGGGATCTTATTCGACAACAGTATGAACAAATTATTAAGTATGCAACTGCTCTACGATTGGGTACTGCTTCTGCCGAATCCATATTAAAGAGATTTACTAGAGATACCAAACATCCAACCTATCAGGCATTATGTGAATTAGGGAAAGCGATTAAAACGATCTTTTTATGTGATTATTTAAACTATGAAGAGATTCGTAGAGAAATCCATGAAGGATTAAATACAGTGGAACAATGGAACTCGGTCATTACCTATATTTTTTATGGAAAAAACAGTGAAATACGTTCCAATTCTATAGAAGATCAAGAGGTGGCTACACTATCGCTTCAACTGCTGCAAAATTGCTTAGTCTATATGAATACCTTAATGGTACAAGAAGTGCTTTATGACAACAACCAGTATTGGTTGAAGAAAATGACTCTAGAAGATTTTAGGGGATTAACACCTTTATTTTATCATCATGTCAATCCATATGGAACTTTTGAACTCGATATGGATCAACGAATACCTATTAAGTTGAAAGTGTCGTAGTTTTCATCATTTTGAACGGTGATAAAAAACCAGCTATTATCTTGTCATGATATTAGCTGGTTTTTGCAATGAACACTTAGATACGAAAAGAGCCCAATCCTTACTCCAGAAAAGCGCCCTTCGGAATAAAATGTCTGTTAACATTATAGTTGGTAAATTCATCAAATAGTGTTTTGATTATTAAAAGCGACTAAATGGTATCATTTAGTCGCTTCCCTATCTCTTCAATTAATCATCACTACTGTCCTTTGATAATGTTTAGAGTAACTCTAAATTATCCAAGCTTATGTTATTTATATTTATCAATAACTTGCTTTCGTAAGTCTTGATAATTTTTGTTATCTTTTGTTAACTTTTCTTCATCTGTATCTGTTCCATCAACGCTATATTTACCTTTACTCAATGCATGTATTTCATACTGTTCTCTCTCCTCATGCCATGTTAAAAATAATATATAATTGTTCCCTTTCATTAGTGGACTATAATCATTAAATGTAATTATAGTATTTTCACCCTCAACTTGATACATCGGCTCAATTATTTGAATTATTTTTTCTGGGTTAGTTAATTTTTGACGTTGCACATCCTCAATTAATACTTTTTTTACCTTAATATCTGTAGTTGTATAACCTACGTATGGGTTTTCTAATTGATAAGGACTTTCTTTAACTTCTGTAGGATTTTTTACATTTTTTGAATTCCCTATTACTTGGGCCTCTATGACAAGGTCAACCTCTTTTTCAAGTTCTTCAAGACTCTCATATTCAAGAACATTTGCATGACTGCGATCATAAATTACATCGGTACCTAAATTTGAGATTAATATTAATACTGTAACAGTGACTAGTATACCTACTAATAAGAATATTTTATTTTTTATTAGAGCCATTTTTTAAACCTCCGTATATTATTTAATTATTATACAACTTATCGAGATTCCCACTTTACTCTATAATGACTTCCGTCAGTAGTTGATGGGCTATTCATTGATCTTTTACCACTATGCATCCAGTGATCACCCGTGTGTCTTCCGGAAAACCCACCATCTTCAAAATGACCTAAACTCATCGCATGACCAAACTCATGACCAGTATTCATATTTTTTTGAGCTGTTGTCCAACCTGAAACGGCATTCATATTAATAAAAATTCCTGCATACTTAAAATTTGTTCCGGATTTTACATTACTACCAGAAATCATATTTCTACTGGAGTTATAGTAGTAAGTTACCCCACCCACTCCTGAAGGTAGATTATTATCTCTTTGAACTTGTAACATTGTACTTGAACTAAGAGAATAATGCCGAACAAAATCAATCCAAACAGATTGAGTACCCCATTTACTAGCTGCATTAGTAGATTCACTAATAGGGCCGGTTGATGCCACCCACCATGTTACATTATTTTTACTAAAACAACAGGGACTAGGTAAATCACTAAAATTCCCATAAAACACATGATCAGTATATGTTGCTGCCGAAATTGGTACAGATAAATAAAAAAACAATACAATAATAGATATTAAAGTTGATAATTTTTTCATAGCAATTCCTCCAACTATTATAAATGACTTTTCCCTCAATACCAACATTAGTATTAGTTTGTTAATGTTTTCACAAATAGTCTTTTCTTTATAGCCATAGAAATTAAGATTCTGTTATTATGATATAAATATAGGCAAGATTGACACTAATACTTGTTGTCTTGAATAGGTTTTCTTAAAAAGTATATTCCTTTCTATAAATTTAAAATATATCTTAAATATTAGTTCAAAATAATTGAAAATACAACAAATTATGTAAGTTATAAATCGACACCGTTCTACAAGATAACACGAGATAAACAAGCATACTTATTTATCTTCATGTAATTTAAAAGAAAGTCTTTTTTTTAAACAAAGAATAAAAAGTAATCTTTACATGAGAATGTGTCTCATCCTCAATTTAAATTAGAAAAATTTTCGCACAACAATCTGATCCTTTTTTGGAATAACGTGTTTAGGGGGGATGTAATTACATTCGAGCCACATAAATTTTAACATCTTTTTCTACTCATTCAGATTACCAAAAACCAGTATTTTTGTAACGATTAATTACTGCTTCACTTGCCTTTGATATTATTAGGATTAACGGTTACCAAAATTAATTACCAAAAAGATTACCAAATACCTTTACAACAAAGTCACCTCTATTAAAATGAGAATATACAATTTTACTGGAGGTTACATATGATTATTGGTTATGCTCGTGTTTCTACTATTGACCAAAACTTAGATCGTCAAATTAGTATTCTTAATGAATACGGTTGTGAAAAGATAATAAAAGAGAAGTTTACTGGTACTATTAAAGATCGAAAAGGACTTCATCAACTTTTTGATGTAATCAGGAATGGCGATACAGTTGTAGTCGAGAGTATCTCCCGTTTAGGACGTAAAACATTGGATATCCTCAACATTATTCAACAGTTGGAAGAGACAGGAGTGCAATTCATTTCTTTAAAGGAAAATATGGATACAAGGACCTCTACAGGCAAAGCAATGTTCCAAATGATGTGCGTAATTGCTGAATTAGAAAGAAACCTTATTGCTGAGAGAGTAAAGGAAGGACTCGAAGCAAGTAAAAAGCGTGGAAAAACATTAGGAAGACCCAAGCTAGATAAAGAAAAGCTTGCTGTTGCACTTCGGATGTATGACAGTAAAGAATATTCTGTTAAAGAGATAGTCTCAGCAACCGGAATTTCTCAAGGTTCACTATATAGGGCAATAAATCGAAGAAAACTAGGAGAAATAAACTAATAAGGAGTATTTTATTATTTCTACACATTTACTTTGCGGTCTAGAGCAAGAACCCTGTCATTAAGCCAAAAAGGTGAAAAATTATATGGAATAAGTGCAGAAGCAGAAAATCTCAGCTCGGAAATTCTCATTAAAATATCTAATGAATCCAATCAACTTATAATAGACATTCCTAACGAGCTATACGAGCGAGTTTCTGCTTTTTCACCAAATAATATTTCTAATTTGATAGTGGAAAAAGTGATACCACTACTAAAGAAAAGATCAATTAATTTTGATGAATTTATTATAATCTCAACAGGGGCTCATAAAATTAATCATTTTTATTTAAGACGATATTAACTATACTTAAGTAAATTCTCTCCTGCTTTCTGTTTTTTGCGAACTTTTTGAGGGGGAACCAATATTGTTATTGAAGGTCCCAAAATTATAGGGGCCTTCAATAACAGGATTATAGTCATGTCATTTCAATAATTTTTTCATTTGGTTACGTTTGTCAAAAATCAAGTAGAACTAGAGTAATTACTATACTCTAAGAAATAATGCTAAGTAAAATTAGTTATTCACCTTCTCAGCGGAGTTCCAGTAATAATCACTAATAATTTCTGCTAATGCCTCAGTTGTCCGGTAACTTTCCTCTAATGTATTATCTACACCGCCCATTTCAATAAGTATGGAGTTTTCTGAAAGATCCTGATTATATCTACCGTTAATCCCAGTCCCGTCCTTTACAAGTACCCCTCTGCTTAACCCTGGATATTGTTTTTCGAGTAAATAGTGCAAGTCCTCAGCTAGTTTTTGATTCTTCTCATAGTTAGGGTTATTTTTTCCTATAACAAAATAAGTTCGCGCATATTCTATCCCGTTTATTGTAACAGTTGTTATATCCCTGCGTAATGCATCACGATGAATTTCAAAGAAAAATTCCAAGTCTTGATTGTCTTCCATTGCTGTTTTTATAAGGTCTCTTGACGCTTCATAGGACTGAGGATAGCTCCAGCTACGTTCGCTTAACATACCACTAATATCAGTTTTGTCGACTTCTGTTCCAATTCCTCTTTTTTCTAATTCTTTTCCTAATCTCTCGCCTACTAAAGTAACATTTAGCTCTGCATGCCAAGCATCGTCCGGTTCAGATGCGTTTTTTAATTCAGGCAGGAATGATTCCCGACTATGTGAATGGATAATATGAACGATTTTATTCTGTGTTGATCGCGATTCGGCGCTCATATCATTGCGTTCATCAGAAGTTTCTTCGTTCATATTTGCCAAATTCTCAGAAGCGGCCTCTCTTTCAGCAAGAATGACATCCATAGGGGGCGCTGATTCAGAAGTAGGCATATTTGTAAAATCAGATCCTTCTCCAGCGACAACAATCGTTCCATCATAAAAAGAAAACCCAGGAAGTTCTCTTCCTAAAAAAGTTCTAGGATCATCAAAATTTATATTAGTTATTAATTCAAATGCAAATTTCCCTATTGAAGGATTTTGACTTTCAGCTGGCAAAACTTCTGAAAAATAATGATTCTCCATGCTCATAAAATAAAAGAGTGATTCAACGGAGATGTCATAAGTTGTTCGTTTTAATGCGTCACTTGTTAGCGATGTTTGAAAGGTCGTTAATGCTCCAATAATTATAAAGATGGAAATCATACTTAAAATCAACATAATTACTATATTTTGTACGGGTGCAGTACTATGAGTTTTGCTAGATTTCAAAAGCGACCTCTCCTTTCACTCGTTAATAGATATGACCATAAGTTAAATATTAGAAGAATCAAATTCTACAAAACTCTATTAATTTAAGTGAAATTTTTTATTAATAATAGAAAAAGAGGCCAGAGAATCGTTCATTATAAAGTGGTAATGGAATGAAAATGAATCTTCTTTGACTAAAAGTTCATTGTTTTTACATACTTTTAAGTTAGTATGACATTAGGAAGTTTATATTAAAAATTTAGGTGAAGAGGCAGTATGTTTAAGAAATAGATTAAGCATGAGGTGAGATCAATGAAAAAAATACTTATAGTTGATGATGAAAAACAAATGCAATCATTGCTCTGTGTATGTATTGGTTCTAGCGAATTTGAGTTAACGACCGCGGGTTCTGGAAAAGAAGCACTTGAATTAATAAAAGAGCAACAGTTTGATTTAATGTTACTTGATATTATGATGCCAGAAATGAATGGCTTTCAAGTATTAAAGGAATTAACAGAGAAAGAATTATTAGTGCCTACTATTATTATTTCAGCTATTGGTGAAACAGATCAGGTGGTAGAGGGGTTAAACCTTGGGGCATCTGATTATATTACGAAGCCGTTTGAACCGAAAGAACTAGTGGCCAGAGTTAATTCTGTACTTCGACGTGTAGAACCTTTACAACAGGTAGAAAAAAGGAAGGGGATGTTTGGAATTACTATAGATCATTCGCAGCAAATGGTTTTCTACAATCAGAAAGGGATTCCACTGACGAAAAAAGAGTATCAACTTTTTAGTACCCTTCTATCCAACCCTGGACGTGTTTATACAAGGGAACAACTCTTTTACCTTGTATGGGATGAGGCAGATGATCGTGATTTCCGAAATATTGATACCCATATTAAAAACATCCGTGACAAATTAAAAAAAGCCGGGCTTGACAACACTGTCGTGGAGACAGTATGGGGGATTGGTTATAAAGTTCCTCAGCATGAGGGATTGAGTACATGAAATTGTCGACTAAAGTGAGCTTGCTTGTTCTTTTGTCCGTGGTATTGATCATAGTCATGATGGGTTTCTCCTTTTACACCCTTTCGAAATCATTTTACAAAAATCAACTCCAGGGGGAAATTGAGCATAGACTTGACGCACACCGCGAAGTAGTAGAACTGCATATGGTGCCAGAAACGCTAGAACATGTGATGATTATGGAAAAAAGAAACCAAGATAATACATTTATTATTTTTGATGCGAATTTTAATGTTCAAAATAGTACCCAACAAGTTTCAAAGGAAATGATTGATCGATATCAAAGTTGGATTGTTAGTCTTTCTAAACGATCGAATGAAAAAACAGAATTTGTTAACACGATGACCGAACATATTCCCCATATTTGGTCATACGAACCGTTTAAAATCAACGGAGAGTTGGCAGGGTATCTATTTATTGACCAAGATACTGGTAGCTTTGAAGAAGCTAGATTAACTCTTTTAGGTATTACAATGTCAATGGGATTGATTACACTTTTATTTTCGGGTATGTTTACAATTTTCTTATCAAAAAAGATTACTCTTCCAATTACGAATGCACGGGATTTGACAAAGCAAATAGCAAAAGGGAACTTTGATGTCCAACTTTCTAGTAAAGGAAATGACGAAATAGACGATTTATTAAGGCATATTTCTACTATGGCAATACAACTTAAAGAATATAGGGATACAAGACAACAATTTCTAACCAACGTCTCCCATGACATCAGAACACCACTAACATATATTAAAGGCTATGCTGCATTGTTAAAAGATCAGAAGGTGGAAGCAGACCTTGTTCATGATCAGGCAACAATCATTCACCAGGAAGCTGTGCGAATGGAAAGTTTAGTAAAGAACCTTTTTCAATTAATGAAGCTAGAGGAAGGTAAAATCCAGTTGAATATTCAGGAAATCGACCTTGTAGATTTCATTCAAGAAGTTAAAAAGAAAGTAACATTAGCTACTGATGATAAGAAAATAGACATACTCTTTTCGTACGCCCACCCAACTCTTCTTGCTAACATTGACCCAGATCAGTTTGAACGAGTCTTACTTAATCTTTTGAATAATAGTATTAGACACACAAACCTAAATGGGAAAATACAAGTTAGATTAGAGGAGAGATACAAAGAAATAATAATTGAAATTGAAGACAATGGCGAAGGAATTCCAGCTAAGGATCTTCCCTATATATGGGACCGTTTTTATCGAGTAGACAAATCGCGTTCCACGAAATACGGTGGTAGCGGATTAGGGTTAGCCATTACTAAGCAAATTATTGAACAGCATGGTGGAACAATACAAATCAAAAGTACAGTTAATGTAGGAACGGTCTTCACCATAAGATTGAACAATTCTTGATATATTGTTATCAAATATGGATGGACTTAACAACCAGCGAGCAGAATAAGTCCTTTTTTCATAAATAGAAATAGCCTCAAAAATTAAATTTTCTAAAGAAAGTATTAATCTTTTGTATTTCTTCATATTTCCATCAAATTCTTTTGTTACATTTTTTATGAAAGATCCTTAAAGTTCTGTAGGGAACCGAATTAATGAAAGGGGTTTGGAAAAATGGATTTAGTTACATTTCTTTTACTTGGTGTTCTTGTGCTCTTAATCCTGACTTGTGTTAAAGGCATGGGCAAGCACGGTGGAAGTTCTACCTGTTGTTCGCCTAAAAAAAACATAACTGCTAATCCAGTAAACAACGAAGAATCAGTTTCTGAATCGATCGAGTTACAAAAAATGCATTCACAAATAGAGAAAATAGAAAAGGATAATCAAAAACTATTGAAAGAAATGGAAGGATTACGAAAGGAGTTGTAACAATTGAACACATTTTTACTAGTATTTATTGCGATTAAAATCGTTTGTCTGTTCTTCTGTTGGAAAGCCGTCAAGATGGCTAAGCAGAGTACCCCTAATGGGACGCAAAAAAATAAGAATGAGAATTTAATTAACTCATCTGAAGATTGGCAGCGAGCACATAAACAAATGAGTAAGTTAATGGAAGAAAATAAAAAGTTGACTGCATCTTTAGAGGAACTAAAAAAGTCAAAGTCATCTTAAGGAAAATGCTCATGTTATAGAGTAATCATTGTAAAAGATTAATGTAATGTTGGTAATTGAAGAAAACAAATGACGCATGAAAGAATAATGGCATTGACTCCTATCAATTTGTTGTAGGAGTCTTTTGTTGTCTATAAACAAAGTTACTATAGATAATACCAAAATTTAAAAAACTTCATATTTTCTACATAATTGAACGATAGAATAATAGTTCTTGATCAGAGTAACAATACACGAAAAATAAAACGTAAGGGTCTATGGAGATCTATTAAAATTACGAGGGTTTAAATCATTATGAAGATAAATAGAGGAGGGGAAAATGGAAGATAGACTTATATATTACTTTCAAGAGTATGAACACTTTGCAATCTTAATTAGTATTGGAATTAGTATTATTGTTGCAGTATTAGGAGTTATTCCAAGTTTCTTTGTGACTGCAGCGAATCTTATCTTTTTCGGGTTCTGGATGGGGACAATTATTTCTTTTGTTGGAGAGGCGCTCGGAGCCATCATAGCATTTTATTTGTATCGAAAAGGGTTAAAACAATTTTCTCAGAAGCCATTGGACAAGTACCCGAAATTAAAACGGTTAGTACATTTAAAAGGAAAAGATGCCTTTTATTTAATTTTATCCCTTCGCCTTCTTCCTTTTGTTCCTTCAGGTCTGGTTACTCTTGCTGGAGCCATTGGTAGTGTCTCATTTATCACTTTTGCTATTGCAAGCTCAGTAGGTAAAATACCTGCGCTTTTGATTGAAGCGTATTCGGTTTATCAGATTACTCAATTTGAGTGGCAAGGAAAAATGATCCTTAGCATTGCAGCGCTTTATTTAATTTTTGTTGTTTGGAAAAAAAGGAAGCAACCCACTTCTGTATGAATAAGCCACTTATTAAGAAAGTTTAAGATCTGAAATCTCGCTAAGTTGTAATTGCAGTAATAACACAGAAAGGATAGGTCATGTATTAAATGAGGTATTTTTACATTGCTGCACTAGCAGTGGTATTTGGAATCTTAATTGTAATTTATAAAGAAAATTCACTATTAACAGATTCTACAAAAGAAGAAAATAAAGAAATGTTATTAAGTGACTACTTATCAACAGACGACGGAAAAATGAAGAATAAGAACGATGATTTAGATAGTGCTCCAATAAAAAATAGTATTGATAAAGGCGAACAATCCCAAGAAGATTTTGATAAAGATAAACCATGGGAATCTTACACGGAAGAGCAATTAGATGATATTCTTTTATTAATAAATAAAGAGCGGGGCTTACCAAAAGACTATGTACCTTCGGATTTAGTTGAGCCAAATGTCCCCTTTCCGTTCATTGAGGATCTGCCTCAACGCTTAATACGACAGGAGGCAGCGGCAGCACTTGAAGATTTATTTAAAAAAGCCAATGATGAAAACTTAAATCTTTATGCTCAATCCGGGTATCGCTCTTATGAACGACAGGAGAGTATCTTTGCGTATTATGTTGAGAGAACCGGTGAAGAAAAGGCAAGTCGAGTAAGTGCGAATGCTGGGCATAGTGAGCACCAAACTGGTCTAGCCATGGATGTCACTAGTCCGGAAGTGAATTTTCAATTAGTCACCTCATTTGAAGATACACCTGAGGGGCAATGGATTAAGGAAAATGCTGCGCAGTTTGGTTTTATCATACGTTATCCAAAAGATAAAGAAAAAATTACAGGTTATCAATACGAGCCATGGCATCTTCGGTTTGTAGGCAAAGAGCCGGCCAAAATAATTCATGAACAAGGGTTAACGTTAGAAGAATACTTAGGATTTGAGTAAGCTTTGAAGAGTAGATTTTAATTAAAGTAAATACTAATATCTTTATTCTTAGCTCTCTTCTCCAGGGGGCTTATTTACGTTTTGGTATCATGATGATAATTAAATTTCGAACAAATTTCCTTTAATACTTCTGCCTTATGTAACTTGGTAATATTTACTAGGTTTTTGTAGAGTGGTCTATTAAATAATAAGGAAGAAGGGAGGAGATGTAAAATGACCACTTTGATTGATTCAACTATACAGCAACATCAGGCGTGTATTGATGCTTGCAACAAATGTATGCAAGCATGCGAAGAATGTTTATCATCATGTCTAAAAGAGCCTGATGTCCAAGCTAGAACTCACTGTATCAGTATGTTAAGAGACTGCGCAGATATTTGTTCAATGGCATCTCAGTGGATGTCACGTGGAAGTATGTTTGCAAAACAATTTTGTGAAATGTGTGCTATGATCTGCGAAGCCTGTGCTACTGACTGTGAGAAGTTCCAAGACGCTCATTGCCAGGAATGTGCTACTTACTGCCGCAAGTGTGCAGAAGAGTGCCGTAAAATGGTAGCTTAAAATCGAGCAAAAGCAGGTGACCAAGGTTGCCTGTTTTTGTTCAATACCTGTTAAAGAAGGGGTCAAATGATTATACAAGACATTAAAAAGTTAGATCGTACCATGCTGATTTTATTATTCGGAGTCTTGCTTTCCCATTTAGGAACATACTTAGTGATTCCTATGTTACCGATTATGTTAAAAATAGATGCAGCATTATCTCTAGCGCAAATAGGAATGATCTTAGCAATGAATGCCATATCATTTCAATTTGGGAGCTTACTCGGAGGATTTTTGGCAGATCGTATTGGCAGAAGGTTCATTATTGGGTTAGGAGCCATGATTGGTGCAGTTGGATTAATCGGTTTTGGACTCTTTAATATATTTGGATTGTTACTTGTAGCCTCACTGATTACAGGTCTTGGCAATGGATTGAATGCTCCATCAACCAAGGCGGCCATTGCGGCACTGGCATCAGAAGAAACGCAAACGACAGCCTTTTCGATGCGTGGGATTGCAGCTAATATCGGAACAGCAGCTGCTGGCCTTATTATCTTCTTTGTTGTGACAGGATCCTCTAAGTTGATTTTTTGGATAGCGGGAGTTATTTATGTGGTACTCGCATTAAAGAGTTGGTTTTTCCTTCCGAAAAATTGCGGAGATGCAAATTGTCCCGTTATCCCATCGGGTGCTTATAAGGAAGTGTTTAAGAACAAACCTTTTATTATGTTTGGTGTAGTAAGTGTTGTGATTTGGGCTTTGTATGCTCAGTTAGCTTTAACGCTTCCACTACGGGCAACGGAGGTTTTGCCTGATCCAAGTAATGTGGCTTTGATTTGGACGATCAATAGTGGGATTGTCATTTTGGCTCAAAACGTGATGACAGGAAAAGTTATTCAGAGGTTACATCCGTTAACCGCACTTGCATTCGGGATGTTATTTATTGGGTTTGGAGTCGGTTCTCTTTACTTTGCTACATCGTTTTTTCACCTTGTTTTAAGTGGTGCCATCTTTGTTGTAGGTGAAATGCTTATCTTACCAACTATCGATAGTACAATTTCACAGTTATCGACAGCCGGATTGATCGGTCTCTTCTTTGGATTGGCGAATGTGATGTCAGGCTTAGGTGAAGCTGGTGGAAACTTTATTGGTGGTCAATTACTTCAAATCGGAACAGAAGTTAGTTATTTACCGTGGGTCGTGTATGGAGCAACAGGGGTAGCGTTATTCTTGGTTGTTCTATTACTCAAGAAATGGCAGCCACTTGAACAATTATTACAAAAGGCTACGACACAAGATGATAAGCCGAGACACGCACCAAGAGTTCAACCGTGACCTACGAAAAACCGCTCTCATCCGTTTAGTGGTTGGGAACAAGAAGTAATTTTTAGGAAAAAAAGTCATCCACAGAGATAGGAGAATCAAATGGAACAACATCAACATCATGAAATGCAACATCATATGCACATGGGCGCAGCCGAAAACGATATCATTACAACCATTACGTATCAGGACTCTATTTTGAATATTCATTTAGAAGATCGAGAAGGGAGCCCACTAGAGCTATTACAAACACATGAGAAATATATGCACCTGATCGTCGTCAGTGATGATTTGCAAGAGTTTTATCATTTACATCCTGAGCAAATTGATTTGTATACGTATGAAGTAACGCTCCCTCTTCGTGATCTTACATCTTATAAGGCTTTTGTTGATATAAATCCGAAAGGGAAACATTATCTAATTGAAGCGAATGCAATAGAGGGCAATATACTTAATCATACTCATTTCTGTCATAATGAAATGAATCTTATTCCTAACAAAGAAAAGATAAAGGAAATTAGTGGGAAGATCGTTGAAATGACTCACGGTCCATTGAAAATCGGAGAAGATGTTACACTTCATTTCGATCTCAAAGGTGAGAAACCTGAACCTTATCTAGGGGCTCTTGGACATGTAGTAATCATTGATGATGAAGTAAAGCAATTTATTCATGTGCATCCTAATTCAGATCATGAAACAGTATTTGTTGCTCAATTTATAGATAGCGGTTTTTACAAACTATGGGTTGAATTTAAATTTGCAGAACAAATAATTGCTTTTCCTTTTTGGATAGAAGTAAAGGAAAAGTAAATGCATGAAATATTTTATCACGCCAATCAGAGACTTGAATCTCAAAAATTCTTGTCTTTTTCTTTTTGCTTATAATTCTACAAAGGCTAGTGTAAATATAAAACGAATACTATACGATTGAAAAAACTACCAGAATGACTTTCTAAGCATAGAAATGGATGAGCTGACGTTTTAAAAAATATAATTGATAGAAGTCCACAAAAAAAACACAATTAAGAGGTACGCTAATATAGTAGTAAGGTCGCTAATTATAAATAATGAATATTAAATGAAGAATTGGAACTGGAGGCAGAAAAAGTGAGAATTAGATTCAAAAAAAGTTTTACAATGGCAGTTTTAGTATTGGTGATAACAAATGTATTAATAACTTCTCCCGTGTCAGTTAGTGCGAATCCAAATATAAATACAAACTCAGCTATCCTTGTAGATGCTACCTCTGGAAAGATCTTATTACAAAAAAATATAGATGAATTATTAAAAGTTGCTAGCATGTCAAAAATGATGAGTGAATATTTAGTTCTCGAGGCTATTAATAATGGGGCAATATCTTGGGAACAGGTCGTTCCTATAAGTGACCTCGTTCGTGAAATATCACATAATAATAATCTTTCCAACGTTTATTTACGGCAAGATGAAACATATACAGTTAAAGAACTTTATGAGTCAGTAGCTATATATTCAGCTAATGGTGCTACGATGGCATTAGCAGAGCTAATTGCTGGATCAGAAGAATCATTCGTTAACATGATGAATGATAAAGCAATGCAATTGGAATTAGGGGAGTATGGAGTTGATTATAAATTTGTTAACTCTACAGGTCTACCGAACCAATATCTTTTAGGAAAGCACCCAGAAGGAACGACAGAAAAGGATGAGAACGAATTAACGGTTAGGGCAACTGCGAAGTTAGCTTTTCATTTACTAAAAGATTATCCAGAAGTTCTAGAGACAGCTAGTATTGAAAGAAAAATCTTTAAAGAAGGAACAGAGGACTTTATCCAAATGGATAATTGGAATTGGATGCTCCCTGGTTTAGTTTATGGATACCCGGACGTAGATGGTTTGAAAACGGGATATACTGCTCAAGCTGGATATAGCTTTACTGGAACTGCTGAAAGAGATAACGTTCGATTAATTACAGTTGTAACAAAGACAAGCTCACTTGAAGAACGTTTTAGCGAGACTAAAAAACTATTAGACTATGGTTTTTCACAATTTTCAATAGAAGAACTTATCCCTAAAGGATATAGACCTGAGGGACAGGAAACCGTTGGAGTTTCGAAAGGGAAAGAACATGAAGTTGCTGTTATTACTGACGAAAGTCTAATAAGTTTCGTGCGTGTAGGAGAAAGAGACAATTATATTCCTGTAGTTACTTTTGACCAAGAACGTTTAAACGAGAATGGCGAGCTAATTGCTCCTGTAGAAAAAGGAGAGAAAATAGGAACGATATCGTTAGAGTATGTAGGAGAAAATGATTATGAATTTATAGATAGTAATTATATTGCCCAAGTAGATGTAATAACAAATGAAGCGATTGAAGAGGCAGGTTTCTTTAGCTTGGTTCTTCGTTCAGTAGGTGGATTTTTCTCAGAACTATGGGTAACTCTTTATAACGCAATTAAAGGTTGGTTCTAATCATCTGAGAGGTACATCTAAGTCTAGATGATACCTCTCTATTTCTTTCCTAGAAGGAGAGTGAAATAGAATGAAAGTATTATTATTTTTAGTAACACTACTTATCTTCAAAATTTTAATTTTCAGCCAAAATGATTGGTTTTTATATCTGAAAGCTGGTGAATGGATAGAATTAAAAAGACTAATCGGCAATGAATTAATAATTGTCTTATTAATAACCATGGGACTTATGATAATGCAAAATCTATTCTCATTTCTACCATTTTTAGTTCTCACCATGTTCAATATTTGGTTATTTGGTTTCTTTTATGGGTATCTTTGGAGTTTAGCCGGAAATATTATCGGGTCTGTGATTGTATTTTATATAGCGAGGTATTTTTCACAAGGGAAGATCTTTAAACACAATCATTTGAAAATAAAGAAAACGATTGAAGAGAATGGGTTCCTAGTTATTTTAGTGAGTCGCATTACACCTGTAATTCCGTCTAGTATTATAAATATTTCATGTGGAATGAGTAATATAAAAACCAAAGATTACGTACTTAGTACTATGTTTGGTCACGCTATCTTTGTATTTGTACTATCTATTTTATCTATTGGACTGATTTCATTTGAGGAACAATATATTGTATATCTATTCTTATTCCTTATTGTTGTAGGTATTACAGCGTTAAAAATAAAAAGAAAAGTCTCTTGGTTAAATGTTTAGTTACTAGGTAGAATAGTGTTTAAAAAACGATTTTGTGAATTTAGCTTACTTTTGAAGAGGCTACCCATTATAACAATCTAACTAAATGAATGCACAAATCGTCAATGGATTTGTGCATATAACCTGAAGAGGATCTTTTATGATTTTAAGTAGGGTTCCTGATAAATAACATGAAGGCCAGGGCTATTAAAGCAATAGAGGGTAAGAGGACTTCTTCCTGTTGTGCAAATATTTTACTATTACAGGTTGTCTATTGCTCAGTTCACTTTTGTTTAGTTAATTTCATTTTCTAACTCGATAAGAGAAAAAGACAGCAATGCTTATTAAAAGAAAGAGAACAATTCCTGCTATAAGCCAGCGATGAGGATCCGAGATAAAACAACTTCTTCTCCCGCAGTCCACTCTGTACGGTGACCAATCCTATCATCAGCTACAAAAAAATGAGCGTGATTCTCGTCTTAATGAAAATAGCCCTGATCATCAAGTCCTCCAGTTTGTAACACGATACCATTTACAACATAAACGGTCACAGTTGTTCGTGTTGAAAAACGACTATCATCATATACAACCCGAATTTCTCCTGGTTCTAAAGGTTCTATTACTAACCTATGTGCATGAGTGGTGGAAGGATTCGTAATGAGTATAATTGTTAATAACAACAAACTTATAATAAACAATCTGTCCATGGCTACACACCTCAACCTTTGGAATCCTATAGGGAACGGGGAAAATTAGGACTGTGTCCCAGTCCTTTATATTCAGTTGGATTTTGCGGATCGGCAGTTGATTTGATAAGGTGAGCAGCATGATGTTCTAGGTCTTTAATATTTTTATTTTTCCTCATAGTCTCATCCTCGAATCATTTTGATTAAGTTCTAAGGAATAAGTACCAGGATCAAAATTATAAAGCGCAGGCCATTCATAAGGAAGATCGTCGTGATGATCAATTTCTGATTCTTCATTGGGAAGGGCATCAGTGTTTTTTGTTGCAGATGCTCGTGATCGTCCTCATTTTCGACTGCAAGCTCGTTTTCTTCAGTCTCGATCCTATGTATTCCCCTTCATTTGTTGATATTTCATCGTCCCTATCTGAACAAGCTGTTATGAACCCAAAGAGAGCTAAACCACCAATAGACAACATTACACTTTTTTTCACCGTTCTTCCCCCCCAATGTAAATTGAACTATTTAACTCAGAGATTGTTATAGATGATTTTAAAAGTTATGATGAATTGAAATTATGAATATTATCTTGAAAAAGCAGTATCATACACAGGTAATTAGGAAATTAGGTAAAGTGTTTTGATTTCTATAATTTAAAAAGGGGTCACCAGATAACAACTTTTCATTACAGATATTTATATAGAAACTATGAAGAAAGCAAGGCAATCTATTGAACAAAAATCATTTAATATTTGCTTTTGTGATTGGAATCACATTTGTCGAATAATCCTCCTTTTATACTTACATTTATAAAGAACTAGGAGGGAAATAGATGAATAGAAAAATTTGCTTTATACTCATGATTTTGACAATTTCACTTTTGCTTGCTGCTTGTGGACAGAACGCTGAAAGCGTGGTAAATAAAGAAGAAAATGCTAATGCAGAAAACAAGTTGAATGATGGTATGGAAGAGACAGAAAAAAAACAAGTGGACGTGGGGGAAGCGGATTTCGAAGAAGAGTACATTGTTGTAGTCGGAAATGAAAAGGATGGGACTATGTCTGTCATTTACTATCCAGAAGGAAGGCAAGAGCTTGTTTACCTTGATGGGGAAGCACATAATCTAGAAGTCAATGTCGAGTCTCAGTTAATTTGGGTAACTATTAATCCGCCACATGAGGATAATGAAGATGAGGAACATAGTCATAACCATGAAGATGATGGTAACGAAGAACAAGATAAGGTAAAACAAGAAATGATTGTAGCATATGATATAAACACGTTAGAAAAAGTGGAAGAACATCAGGTAGGGAGTCACCCAGCTCATGTAACGACTACAGAGAATGGTGAGATCGTTGTCGTAACAAATTCTGGTGATAATTCTGTCACGGTTATTAATAGAAAGACAGATGAAGTTGTTAATGTAGAAGTGGGAGAATATCCACATGGAGTAAGGATATCGCCCGATCAACAAAATGCTTATATAGCGAATATGCAAAGTGCTGATGTTAGCATTATTGACTTACAATTGAATGAAGAAGTTAATCGAGTTCATGTAGGAGAGGGTGCTGTTCAAACTGGATTTTCCCATGACGGAAAGTATGCCTTTGTTGGATTGCATGTTGATAACCAACTAGCTGTTATTAATACGTCAACGCAAGAAGTAATCAAACACATTGATGTCGGAGTAGGTCCGGTACAAATGTTTGCTAGTTACGACAATCAATATGTCGTTGTTGCAAATCAAGGAAGTGAAGAGAACCCATCAGACACGATCTCTATTATAGGACTTGATACATTAGAAGTTGAAAAGGAGGTTCCGTTAGGAAAAGGGGCACATGGTATTGTAATTTCTAAGGATAGTCAATATGCCTTTGTTACAAATATGTTTGAAGACACGGTTTCCGTTGTTGATTTAAAAACGTTAGAAGAAGTAAAACGATTAGATGTAGGGGAATACCCTAATGGTATTTCTATAAACTAGAGGAAAAGCCTTAAGAAGTTGTAGGTAAACTTTTTAAGGCTGGGGTATAACCAACATTTTGTCATAAAACCCACGTTAAGACAATAAATGGAAAACATAAGCTGATATCACCAACGCTAAGGAGATATCAGCATAATTTTTATATCTTTAAAGGTCGTAATTCATTTGATTTGGGTACCTTTTTCGAATCAAATAAATATTCTCCAAGTAAATTTATATGTTCCCAACCCAATGGGGAAATGTGAGGTAATAACTCCTCTTTTAATAAGCCCTTTTCTTTTAATATCTTTGTAGCCTCTGTGAGATAAACGGTATTCCAAACTGTAGTAGCATTTATAAGAATATTTAAGGCACTAGCTCGTTGAAGTTGATCTTGCAATCCTCTTTCCCGTAACTCTCCACGTTTACCAAAAAATAAGGCTCTTGCCAATCCATTCATAGCTTCACCCTTATTTAATCCTCTTTGGATACGCCGGCGTAATGTTTCATTAGAAATATAGTCTAATATAAAGATTGTCTTTTCAATTCTACCCATCTCTCGCAATGCTGTTGCCATTTTATTTTGGCGAGAATAAGATCCTAACTTTCCTAAAATAAGTGAAGCCGATACTCTACCTTCCCGTATGGAATGTGCTAATCGTAAGACATCATCATAGTTATCTTGAATAATCTTAATGTTGATTTTTCCTCGTAGAATGCTGTCAATCTTTGAATAAACATTGGATTTATCCATGACATAAAGTTTAGAGTCAGATAGATCTCGCATTCTAGGAGCAAAGCGAAAACCTAATATATGGCTTAATCCAAAAACCTGATCGGTGTAACCAGCCTTAATTGTACTAGTATTAGAAGTAGTTATTAACGTATCTTACGATATCAACTATTTCTTTTATATTTCATTAAAGAATTATTATTTGTACTATAAAATTTATGAATATATAGTATCTTACGAATCAGGGGGGTGGAATGTTGAAAGTACAAGAAGTTCTCATTCAAGAGAAGAAAAGATATCTGTTAATTGACAAGAGTGGCTATCCTGTCATACCGGTTGCAAAGTATATAAAGTATTTAGATAACATTGGAAAAGCCGAAAATACACTAAAGTCATACTGTTACCATCTAAAGCTTTACTTTGAATTCCTAGAGGAAAGTCGATTAAATTATCAAGAAGTAAACCTTGATATCTTGGCTCAATTCATCGGTTGGCTGAGAATTCCTGATCAATCTACAAAAGTCATTTACTTTGAAGAAACCTCAGCTAAACGATCAGAAAGAACAGTCAATACCATCATAACTTGTGTCATAGGATTCTATGACTATTTGACTCGTAATGAGGATTACGGGAGAAATGTAAATGATCAATTAAAAAAGCAGGCCCCAGGGCGTTTTAAGACGTTTAAACCCTTCCTACATCACATTACAAAAGGGAATTCTTATGATAAAAACATTTTAAAAGTTAAGGAGCCAAAACGTACAGTTAAAACTTTAAATAAAAACCAATTACAAGTAATTCATAATGCTTGCAGCAATATACGGGATGAATTATTATTCCGTATTTTATATGAAGGTGGATTACGTATTGGAGAGGCCCTTTCTCTGTGGGTAGAGGATTTTGATATTGGTAAAAATGCTATTTCGATTAGGAAATCCAAAACATCCGATGGAGAAAAACGAAAAGTCTATGTATCTATTGAGACTATGAATCTCTTTCAAGATTATCTAATAGACTTTCATTCTTACGAAATTGATAGTAATTATGTGTTTATCACCTTAACTGGACTAAATCGTGGTAAACCAATGACTGATGGTTCTGTACGTTCTTTAATTAAACGGATGAAGAAAAAACAGGAATAGATTTTACCCCTCATATGCTTCGGCATACATATGCCACAGAGTTACATGAAGCAGGAGTAGATATTGCCATCATACAGAGATTATTAGGACATGCACACGTTCAAACAACGATACAGACTTATATCCATGCATCCGATGAAACCATACGTGGAAGCTGGGAACAAGCTCAATCAAACAAAAAAATAGGAAGAAGAGATAAATAATGACACAGAGCACATTGAAAATAAAACCCCTTCCCCATCATCTGGAACAGATAAATGAACCATTACTTGGATATTGGGCAAATGATGTATGGAATGTACAAGAGTGTCCCATCTTGGATAAACGTTATGATTGGAATAGAAAATTGATTTTTGATAAGGTACACAATCTTAGATTGAAAAATGAATTAAAATACTATTTTTATAAGGGATTACAGGAGACAAGGATTTCGATTACCTATGCTTTCATGCATTATTCTCCATGTCTTAAAATTTTTACAGAATTCATCTCTCGATACTATGCTAATTTAGATTCTATTATTGATATACAGAAGGAAAAGTTTCTAACAGAATATCGAACATTTCTTGTAGAGAATGGAAAATCAGTTGAAATTGTACACCGGAAAAAGTCATCACCATGGTTGTCACCAACAGTTCAACCATCTTTGTATATTAGACTATTTCTTCAAGTTTATGAATTTTATTATCAGCTTTATGATGAACGTGATGAAACTGATAAAGATTGTTGGGATGTACGAAAATTGAATATTAATTATAACAATACAATCAGTAGATATTCATTAGACTTTTCGAAGGTTCCGCAACCTTATAGACAATTATTTAAAAAATATATAAAGACTCGCCTAGTTGTTCAGCAATCCATTAGCTTTTCTACAGCCATATGTTATTTAAACAGACTTTCGTTCTTCTTCACCTTTTTGAAGGGTAAACATCCTAAGTGGAAAGAATTAAACCAGCTATCCAGTATGGATATCGAGGAGTACATTGAATACTTGCGACATTCTACTATTAAAAAGGGAAAATATTTAATTAATCCAGATCACAATTATGTAAATCGTTTTTTAATAGACCTTAAAACGTTTATCTCATACATACAGAAATTCGAATGGGAAGAAGCTCCGACAAAGTCAGTAATTTCACTATTGTCAATTGAAGATATCCCTAAAAAGAAAAGAGCAAAAGCTGATGAAATTAAATATATCCCGGATGAAGTATGGGAACAGTTAGTTTACCATATTAACCAACTTTCCTCAGATCATATACCTATAATTCTTCTAATGGAAGCTACAGGTTTTCGAATAAGTGACGTTTTATCACTTAAAATTGACTGCTTAGTAAATCAAGAAGATGGCTGGTGGATTATCGGAGATCAAAGAAAAGTAAGTTATAAAAATCATAAAGTTCCTATTTCAGAAGAAATTGCAAATGTGGTCTTAGCGCAGCATGATCTTACAAAAAAGAGATCAACTTTGGACACGAACCCTAAGAAATATTTGTTTCCAACACTTAAAGGGAAAAGAATGGGTAATCCCATATCGCAAGATTCCATTAAGTTGAACCTTAATAAACTAGCTAACAGATGCAATATTAAGGACAAAGATGGAGAAATTTATTGGTTTAAAAATCATGCGTTTCGACACCGTTACGGTGTTAATTTGATTAATAACGGAATGAATATCCTTCATGTTCAAAAACTGATGGCTCATGCCAGTCCTGAAATGACGTTAGTCTATGCCCAAATTCATGATCAAACACTCCGTGATGAATGGGAAAAGGCTCGCGATAATGGCGCAGTAAGACTAGATACCCATGGAGAAGTTATTGTCGCTGATTTAGCTCAACAGGCTGAAGAAAACGGAGTTGAATTGGAGTGGATACGTCATAACATGGACTCCATTCGTTTAGATCATGGGTTTTGTGTAAAAAGCCCAAAACTTCATTGTGATTTTCTTGAACAGACATTAGAACCACCCTGTATTAAAAACAACTGCCGAAGTTTTCACGTTGACAAGACGTTTCTCGACTATTACCAAGAACAGATATCTAAAATGGAAGCTGATATTGAAGTATACAAAAAGTCCGGAAGGTTACGTTCCGTTGAGTTAATTGAGCCCAAATTAAAAAGATATAAAGAATTAACAAATGGTTTACTACATACTGGTGGTATCTTTGGTTTAGATAAAACCAGACGTGAGTATGTTGGAGATGAACGTGAGAAGGTGATGCAAAATGTCTAATGAAAACCCAAATACCGAAGGTATTATAAAACATGCAAAGTTAAAAACGGAAAAGACCATTCAAAAAGTTGAAGAAGCGATCAAAAGGATGATAAAAAAACAAATAAAAGTCAATTTTAACTCTGTTTCTGCAGAATCAGGGGTTTCAAAAGCATTTCTATACAGAAATACAGAACTCCGAGATCGAATCGAAACACTTCGCAATCAACAAGAAGGTCTCCCTTCAATAAAACAAGCTAAAAGAAACATGAGTGACGCATCTAAAGATGTAATTATTGCTTCCTTACGGAAGAGAATCAAAGATTTAGAGAAGGAAAATATAGAGATTAAAGAACAAATGAAAATTCAATTTGGAAAGATTTATGAGGGAATTTAGGATCTACGATTTTCCCTCCCTGTTTGATTTTTTGTGTAATATGACAATGCCATTAAAAGATAAGTTGTATTCAGCAATCGGGCCAGATTGTGGAATAACTCTTATATTGCGTAGTAGACTTAATACTGCGCAATAAATAATTGTTTTAGAAAGAATGTCATTAGCAAAGAAGTAGCGGAAATAGTGGATGCTTAAACGTGCCTAGTATGCAATAACTTTAAAAAACAAAAATATTTTTAAAGTATCTTTTAACTCTGTCCTCATAAATAGAAACAGATCTCTTTTTATTTAGAGTACAACTATCAGTTGAATATTGAACGAGAAAACATACATAATGAAGTTATCCTTGACCGTGTACTATGGTACGCGGTTTATTATATTCCTAGAGGTGAAAAAATGAGTTATCGTATAAGTGCATTTGCAAAAAAGTGTGGAGTAAATAAAGAGACCATTAGATATTATGAAAAAAAGAATTTATTACAAGAACCATTAAAAACAAATGCTGGTTATCGGATATATTCAGATGAAGATGTGAAGCGGGTAGGTTTTATTAAAAGAATGCAAGAGCTTGGTTTTTCTTTAAGTGAAATTTTTACATTACTTGGGGTTGTAGATAAAGAAGTTCGCTGTGAAGATATGTTTGAATTTGTATCTAAAAAAGAAGAGGAAGTTCAAAAACAAATAGAGGATTTAAAGCGAATTGAAACGATGTTAAAAGATTTAAAAAGGCGATGTCCAGATGAAAAACAATTACATGCCTGCCCAATAATTGAAACATTGATTGAGCAGTAACAAAAGGAGTTTTTTTATGAAACATAAAAAGACCTTTATTGCAGGATTGATAGGTACATTTGTTGTTTTGTTATGTTGTGCTACACCTATATTAGTTATTTTATTAGGTGCTGTTGGATTAGGGGCGATAACAGGCTATTTGGATTATGTTCTGATTCCTGTTTTAGCCGTTTTTCTTGGTTTAACTTTTTATGCTTATTCTAAATATGAAAAATCAAATAAAAATAAGGAGATGTAAAAAATGAAAGAAAGAGTTGTTGCAATTGCTTCGATGTTTTCAGCTTTTTTAGCTAGTCTATGTTGAATTGGCTTAGCGATTTTGATACCACTTGGTCTAAGTGGTTTAGCTGGAACACTTGCAGTTACGTTTGCTCCATATCGAATGTTGTTTATCGTTATTACGGTTATTATGCTTTCTATCGCTCATTTACTTGTATGGAAACAAAAAAATAGTTCAAAGAAGAAAACGAAAAAGTTGTTATGGATTAGCACAATCGTTTCTGGAGCAATGCTTATCTATACATTATTTAGTCAGGGGATATAAGGCATGATGAAATATTTAATATATCTGTTCATTGTATTTGGATCGGTTTTCATCCTTTCTGGGTGCGGTCAAGAAACAATTGAAGATAGTTCTAAAACAAGTACAGACTCATCGGAAAATTTAGAATCTGTTTCGTTTAAAATAGATGGGTTTACTTGAGTATCTTGTGCATTTACGGTGAGGTCCGCCGTTTCCAATTTAGAGGATGTTCAAAATGTAGAGGTTGAAGGTTCAGGAGAAACTCAACTTACATTTGATTCATCAAAGATTAGTTTAGATGAAATTGAAAAAGTAATTACTGATTTAGGGTATGAGATAAGAAAGTAGGAAAAATTAAGATAAAACAGGAGGATGACTACATGAATAAATTCAAGATAAATATTCAAGGAATGACTTGTACGGGTTGTGAAGAGCATGTAGCTGTAGCACTTGAAAAAATAGGTGCTAGAAATATTGAAGCTAGCTTTCGTCGTGGTGAAGCAGTATTTGAATTATCCGATGATATTGGGGTTGAAATTGTAAAAAAGGCAATTGATGAAGCAAAATATCAACTAGGAGAAATAGAAGAAGTTTCACCACAAGAAAATGTGGTGTTGGGTGATGATGGAGATTATGACTTACTTATCATTGGTTCTGGTGGGGCTGCTTTTTCGGCTGCGATTAAAGCAATTGAATACGGGGCAAAAGTAGGCATGATTGAGCGTGGAACGGTTGGGGGAACATGTGTAAATATTGGTTGTGTGCCATCAAAAACACTTCTTAGAGCTGGGGAAATCAATCATTTAGCAAAAGTTAACTCATTTACGGGTTTGCAAACTTCAGCTGGAGAAGTGGAATTAGCACCTCTAATTAAGCAGAAAAATAAATTAGTGAGTGAGCTTAGGAATCAAAAATATGTTGATTTAATTGATGAATATGGCTTTGATTTAATTGAAGGTGAAGCAAAGTTTGTTAATGAAAATATAGTTGAAGTTAACGGGAAGAAACTTTCAGCAAAGCGTTTCTTAATTGCAACGGGGGCTTCTCCTTCTTTACCGTCGCTTTCAGGACTTGAAGAAGTGGATTATCTAACAAGTACAACACTACTTGAATTAAGAAAGGTGCCAAAGCGATTAACGGTTATCGGTTCAGGATATATCGGAATGGAGCTTGGGCAACTGTTTCATAATTTAGGTTCAGAAGTAACACTTATGCAAAGAAGTGAGCGACTTTTAAAAGAGTATGACCCAGAGATTTCAGAAGCAGTAGAAAAAGCGTTAATTGAACAAGGTATAAACCTTGTCAAAGGGGCAACTCTTGAGCGTGTAGAACAAGTCGGAAAGCTAAAAAAGGTTCATGTAACAATAGATGGTAAGAAAAAAGTTGTGGAATCAGAGCAGTTACTTGTTGCAACAGGAAGAAAACCAAATACGGATTCTTTAAATTTAAGTGCAGCAGGGGTTGAAGTCGGAAAACGAAAAGAAATCCTGATAAATGATTATGCTAGAACAAGTAATGAAAAGGTTTATGCAGCAGGAGATGTAACATTAGGACCTCAATTTGTCTATGTAGCAGCCTATGAAGGTGGACTTGTTGCGGATAATGCGATTGGTGGATTAAATAAAAAATTAGATTTATCGGTTGTTCCTGGTGTGATATTTACAAATCCATCGATTGCAACGGTTGGTTTAACAGAGGAACAAGCAAAAGAAAAAGGCTATGAAGTAAAAACCACTGTATTACCTTTAGATGCCGTTCCAAGAGCGATTGTAAATCGTGAAACAACAGGTGTTTTCAAGCTAGTTGCTGACGCGAAAACATTAAAAGTCCTTGGGGTTCATATCGTATCTGAAAATGCAGGTGATGTGATTTATGCAGCGACATTAGCCGTTAAATTTGGTTTAACTGTTGAGGATTTAAAAGAAAGCCTTGCACCATATTTAACAATGGCAGAAGGATTAAAGCTGGCTGCACTTACCTTTGATAAAGATGTATCGAAATTATCTTGTTGTGCAGGATGATAAAAGAGGTTCCCAATTGGGAGCCTTTTTTAGTATGGATAAAAAGGTAATGAAAGTGACTCTTTTTATTACGCAGTACAACGATACTGTTCAATAGGATATTCAATAATCGGGCGCAATTATTGAATATGATGGCTAACGACTTTAAATCGTTAGTCATTTTTAAATCTTTCGTTAAGTACATGTCTACAATGAAGGAACACATTATAATTCTAATTTTTTTATAAAAAGGTATTGATAACCGGCCGTATCCGTATAATGCTCTTCAATGGATAATTCTGATTCATGATGAAGCAATCCATCGATGACATGTACAGCATCCCTAGCGTTTGTGTTAATAACCTTTGTATAAAAAGAAGAAAATTGATCGCTGGTGAATCTATAGATAGTAGTTCCTTTCCCTGTTCCGTAGTGTGGGTTAGCATCAGCATGAAGAGAAGAGACGCCAACTTGTACACGCATGCCATCCGAAGATGAGGTACTCCCATTTCCCCAATATTTTGATAAAGAAAGATGATGTTGAAAATTTACTAAAGTAGCTTGAGCTTTACTCAAAGAATCCTCATGTAATCGCCATTGGGCTGCATTAGCTAACTGATGATAGGTGATTCCTGGTGTTGCTTCAGCCATTTTGGTAAGACCGATATTGGTTCCCATAGCCATAATCGTAGCCATTACAATAGACTTTTCTTCTCCCTTAGGTGGACGATTACTAGACGCATGAGCAAGGTGTTCATCGAATCCTGTCCAATTTGAAACTTCAATCAATAAATCAGTAAGTTTTACCCGTGGTAACATGTTATATAAAGTTTGGCTAAGAGATTTGGCATCTTCCGGTGTATCTTTCTCTAAACGGTCAAGTCGTATCCTTGACTTGTCAATACTTATTCCCTCAAGAGAATCTATGTTTTCCAATATATAATCTAATCTTTCATTTAAAGCAGTATTTCTCTCAATTATATATTCTTGAGCTGACATACCAACAGCTAATCTATTGCCTGTATTCTTAGTTTCATCCCAATTATCTTTAGTGACTAAGTATTCTTCAAAATCCTTATGTAACCTGCTTCCAGCAACCCATATATCTCCTGAACGGATATGGTTTTTTAATTCGGTTAATGCTGCTAATTCATAATACTTTCGATTAATATTTCCATCTTCATCATAGACATGTTTCTGCCATCTCTTTGGCACAAAATCCAATGGCGCGCCTTCGGGAATATGGCGTTTCTTATTATTGTTAATTTCACGCAAGACATTTAGAGCGCGCAATAAAGGCTCAGAAGCCTGAGTCGTACGGAACTCCAATTTACTGAGAAGTACCGGTGTATACTTTCTAAGGTAACTAAACCGGGTGACCAACAAATCTAAGTAATCGTAGTCCATAGGACGAGCTAAACGTGTTGCTTCTTCTATAGAATCAACAATCCTTTCCCAAGGCATTATTTTCTCTAATACTTCAAATGGATCTAGCTCTTCATTTCGTGCTTTTACTAAAGCTTCACCAATATCCGCAAAGTGCAGTACTTTTTCATTGATAGATTTTCCATTTTGCTTTTGCAGTTCTTCTTGTGCTTTTCTACCCTTTGACTGTAAGATCATAATTTGGCGGTCATGAATTTCGATAGCTTGATCGATTAGATCTTGACTAAGAGTTAAAAGGTGAGCTACAAGAATAGCGTACCTTTTATTCTCATTAAACCTCCGAAAGGAATGAGGTTCATATCGGGCGCCTAGCCTAGCAAGCTGAAGCAGCCTATTCGAGTGAATATTTTCGGACTCTGTTGAAAGATTTAATAAACGAACATATTCTAATCTCTCAATTACTTTTAAAAAAGCATCTGGTGATGACTGACCTGGTATTTCCCTTAGCCATCCAAGCTTAGTTTTGGATTTATCGGAAGGGGTATCAATTAATTTCTCCAATTGTTGTTTTTGCCATGGAGATAACGGTTTATAGAGTGAATTATATACTTTCTCCTCTGCCCTTCGCCTTGTTTCCCATACTAATCTTTCAATCGTTGTCATAGCAGGCAGAATGATTTTTCGCTTTCGCATTTCTTCTAAAGTCATCCCTATTAGGAACAGTGCATTTGAATTTTCAATTGCATGGGGGAGTAATGCCTGTGAAATAATCCGATATGACTGTGCTGAAAAATTAGAAAAACCATAATACTTTCGTATTTCCTCCATATGTTCATGTTTCGTTTGCTCTCGTTCAGAATATAGCTTAAATTCACTTGCATCTACTTGTAACTGATTAGCAACATAGTTTATCACCTTATCAGGAACATTCTTGATATCTGAAAGAGACCAACCAGGGTAACGAAAAAGACAAATTTGAATAGCGAATCCCAATCGATTATGATCTCTTCTTCTACGTCTTATTACCTCAATATCATCTTGTGTAAGGGTATAGTAATACGCTAATTCCCAATTACTTAAAGTAGACGGGATTAACAAAAAATCCTTTCTTTGATCAGGTGTAAGTAGTTCTCTTGCTCTTAGATACACAGGAAAATCCCCCTAATCCAACCCGAAGGTTTAATTTTTTTCTAAAGCTCGATACAACACTGATTTACTAACACCCGTCATATCCGTAATTTCTTTGATGCTATATTGTTTAGATGAATGTAGTTTTAAAGCACGTTCCACCAACTTGGGGTCTTTGGAAGGTCTCCCCCCATTTCGGCCTCTCATTCTTGCAGATTGTAATCCTGATTTTGTACGCTCACTGATAATATCTCGTTCTAGTTCAGCAATACTCGCCATTGTTCGGAAGAAAAAACGTCCCATAGCTGTTGATGTATCAATATTATCCTGTATGGAAATAAAATTGACCTCTTTTTCTTCAAAGGTTTCAACCAATTCAATTAGATGTTTTGTAGACCTTGAGATACGATCCAACTTATAAACGACCACAGAATCACCTTTACTTATAGCCTTTAGGAGTTGTTCTAATTCTGGACGTTCTTTTCTCGTTCCAGTTATTTTCTCTTTGTAAATAACAGCTGCGCCTGCTTTTTCTAAAACATCAATTTGAAGATCTAAAATTTGATCTTGAGTAGAAACACGAGCATATCCAAAAACTTTTCCCATTAAATTCCCTCCCCAAGAATAATTGTTCCCTAATTCGGATTATAAGTCAATTTTAGGGAAGATGAATACGGGAAGGGTTTAGGGATTAGAAAACGCCAAAAATCATGTGTACTATAGATAGGTAAAGTTTTTCCCTTAAACGTTCGTTAATGGGAATTACTATTAGAAAAATCATTTTATGTTTTTCATTCAAATATTCACTTGAATATTAACCAAGGAAAGGTATATACTATATTCAAGTGAACACTTGAATATCAATGGGGTGATAATGTGAATAAGAAAGATACTTGTGAAATTTTTTGTTATGACGAGGAAAAGGTCAATCGAATACAAGGTGATTTAAAAACAATCGATATTGTTAGTGTTGCCCAAATGTTAAAAGCAATTGCGGATGAAAATAGGGCAAAGATTACCTATGCTTTGTGTCAAGATGAAGAGTTATGTGTGTGTGATATAGCAAATATTATTGGTATTACGGTGGCAAATGCTTCTCATCATTTAAGGACCCTTCATAAGCAGGGGATTGTAAGATATAGAAAAGAAGGAAAACTAGCGTTTTATTCGTTAGACGATGAACATATTAGACAAATAATGATGATTGTACTAGAACATAAGAAAGAAGTGAATGTCAATGTCTGATCAAAAGGCAATAACATCTGAACAAGAAATGAAGGCCTATCGTGTACAAGGTTTTACTTGCGCAAACTGCGCGGGTAAATTCGAAAAAAATGTAAAACAGCTATCTGGAGTTGAGGATGCAAAAGTAAATTTTGGTGCATCTAAAATTGCTGTTTATGGTAATGCAACGATAGAAGAACTAGAAAAAGCAGGTGCATTTGAGAATCTCAAAGTGACACCTGAAAAATCTGCTCGCCAAGCATCACAAGAGGTAAAAGAAGATACGAAAGAAGATAAAGTGCCGTTTTATAAAAAGCATAGTACTCTACTTTATGCTTCCTTATTGATTGCCTTTGGTTATCTTTCCTCGTATGTGAATGGAGAAGAGAACATTGTTACTACCTTATTGTTTTTAGCATCCATGTTTATCGGAGGATTATCACTTTTTAAAGTTGGTTTGCAAAACTTACTACGTTTTGAATTTGATATGAAAACCCTTATGACAGTGGCTGTTATAGGTGGTGCTATTATTGGAGAATGGGCAGAAGTTGCCATTGTTGTTATTCTCTTTGCAATCAGTGAAGCACTTGAGCGATTCTCTATGGATAGAGCAAGACAATCGATTCGTTCATTAATGGATATCGCTCCTAAAGAGGCACTTGTTAGACGTAATGGACAAGAAATAATGATTCATGTTGATGATATTGCTGTTGGGGATATCATGATTGTAAAACCTGGTCAAAAGATTGCGATGGATGGTGTAGTTGTAAGTGGGTACTCTGCCGTTAACCAAGCAGCTATTACAGGTGAATCAGTCCCTGTCGAGAAAACGGTTGATAATGAAGTATTTGCAGGTACCTTAAATGAAGAAGGATTACTTGAAGTAGAAATAACGAAACTTGTAGAAGATACAACAATTTCTAAAATTATTCATCTTGTAGAGGAAGCACAAGGGGAACGTGCTCCTTCGCAAGCATTTGTTGATAAATTCGCAAAATATTACACACCGATTATTATGATCATTGCAGCATTAGTTGCTATAGTCCCTCCATTATTCTTTGATGGCAGTTGGGAAACATGGATTTATCAAGGATTAGCTGTTCTTGTTGTTGGTTGTCCTTGTGCGTTGGTTATATCGACTCCTATTTCTATTGTTTCAGCGATTGGAAATGCTGCGAAAAAAGGGGTCCTTGTAAAAGGCGGAGTGTATTTAGAAGAAATGGGCGCCTTAAAGGCTATTGCATTCGATAAAACAGGAACATTAACAAAAGGGGTCCCAGCTGTAACTGATTATAATGTGTTGAACAAACAGATAAATGAAAAAGAATTACTATCCATTATTACTGCATTGGAGTATCGTTCTCAGCATCCTCTTGCTTCAGCCATCATGAAAAAAGCAGAAGAAGAAAACATTACTTATTCTGACGTACAGGTAGAGGATTTCTCTTCTATCACAGGAAAGGGTATAAAGGGTATCGTAAACGGGACGACTTATTACATCGGTAGCCCGAAACTCTTTAAGGAATTATTGACTAATGATTTCGATAAAGACTTAGAGCAAAATGTTACTACTCTTCAAAATCAAGGTAAGACAGCCATGATTATTGGAACCGAAAAAGAAATACTTGCAGTTATTGCAGTTGCTGATGAAGTTCGTGAGTCAAGTAAGGAAATTCTTCAAAAGTTACATCAACTTGGAATCAAAAAAACAATTATGCTTACTGGTGATAACAAAGGTACTGCGAATGCTATCGGAGGGCAGGTTGGAGTATCTGATATAGAGGCAGAATTAATGCCACAGGACAAATTAGACTTTATTAAACAGTTGAGATCCGAGTATGGCAACGTAGCAATGGTAGGAGATGGGGTCAATGATGCACCTGCATTGGCGGCCTCAACAGTTGGGATTGCAATGGGTGGAGCTGGTACAGACACAGCCTTAGAAACTGCAGACGTCGCTCTAATGGGAGACGATTTAAGAAAACTTCCATTCACTGTAAAACTTAGCCGGAAAACTCTTAATATCATCAAAGCTAACATTACTTTTGCAATTGCTATTAAATTTATTGCCTTACTATTGGTTATCCCAGGTTGGTTAACGCTCTGGATTGCCATTCTTTCCGATATGGGCGCAACCCTTCTAGTAGCTCTAAATGGTTTGCGACTAATGAGAGTGAAAGAATAAAGGAAAAAGTGCTAAAAAGGGCTCTTCCAGACAGATGGAAATTCCTTTTTTAAAAAGGACTCATTATTAGTATAACTTCTAAATATAATAAAAAATCAGTTAGTGAGTTGATGTAATTGACTTTAATTTTGAACGTTATTTCTGCAATAGGGGCATTTATAGTTACCAATATTGATGATATTTTTGTTTTGATGCTGCTATTTTCACAGGCAAAAGCACAGGTGAAAACGAGTGAAGGTTTAAAAGGTAACCAGACAGAGAATAAGCATATATCCCCTAAGGATATAATTATTGGACAATATCTAGGTTTTACCTTGTTAGTAGTAGTTAGTCTCTTAGGAACTTTTGGAGTTATGTTAATTCCAGAGAAATGGGTAGGATTACTTGGACTAATCCCAATCTATTTAGGGATTATGTTGTTTATAAAGGGAGAAGATGAGGATGAAAATGCAATTCTTTCAAGTTTAAATTCTGGAAAGTATAATAGTGTCTTTTTAAGTGTAGCATTTATAACATTTGCTAATGGCGGAGATAACATTGGAATATATGTTCCTTTCTTCTCTACTTTAACCATGAACCAACTAGCAGTAACGGTTATTACTTTCTTTATTATGGTTGCGATTTGGTGTTTTATTGGATATCGTTTGGCAGCTTTTAAACATGTCTCTGAAACCTTAGAGAATTACGGTAGATGGATTATACCCATTGTCTTTATTGGTTTAGGAATCTATATCATGGTGGAGAACGAAACTTTCAGTGCCCTTTTGAGTTTAATAAATTATTAAAAAATAATCTTCAAAAGTCCCTCTAGTTAACAGTTGGGACTTTTGTTTTTCTTATTTACAAATAACGGAACCTACCTTAACCAACTAACTATTGGATATAAGTAATTGCTTGTCTACCCAGTTGCACCCATGCAGCTTCAAAGTCTGCTATTTTGGCCTTTCTATTCTTTGTGTTTGCTAGTGGATCACTAAAGTAAATATAGCATTGGTCATATCATATCCTGTTACTAATACAGAGTGCAGCTTATGAAGCCCTATTAGATTAATTTGCAACACAGGTGAAATAGAAAAAACTGAGGAGTTACCACAAAGGAACCCTAAAAATGGTAAGTACCAGCATGTTTGGATTGATTGCATGAATAACCAAATGGAAATATGTCTGGAATTATACAGATAATAAAACTACTATAATAGTTACTAATAAGCCTATGATTTCTTAGCGTAGGAATCATAGGCTTATTTTATGTCGAAATTTGCTTAGCGTGGGTTTTCCGCATTTATCCTAACTTCGATGTGAGAACTATTGGAATATCAATGGTTCTCACATCATTTACATGTATTCAATGTAAATATTGGTTTACAAAGGTATGATCATTTTTTGATGACTTGTTCAAGTAATGCACCTTTAGTTTAATAGGAATTTCTTAACGAATGAACGCTGACTCTCTATTAGATAAAGCATCCATTAACCATCGAGGGTGCATTTTCAATAAGTCTTGAGGTAAGTTATGCTGTTCAAAAAACTTAATTTCTAGTGACTCATCTGAATTACATTTAAGTTCCCCACCAGTAATCTCAGCAAGAAAACAAGTTGTAATAAAATGTACTACTTTACCATTGGGGTATTCAAATACTTGTGAATTAGGGTCAGAGTACACACCAATCAACTTTTTTATGCTTATATCTAAATTTGTTTCTTCTTTTACCTCTCTAATAGCAGCTTCCGAAACTGTTTCTCCTATTTCTATATGCCCTGAAGGAATACCCCAAAGTCCTACATCTGACCTTTTTTGCAACAAAACTTGGTTCTCTTTAGACAAAATAATGACTGCAATACCAGCTTTTAAATCATCAATTCTTTTCATATAAGCCTCCTTGAATAATAAAAAAGTCCGAAGAGAAAGATTTCAACGCATAACAAATACGCTGAACCTTTCCCCTCGGACCTTTTATGTCAATAGGTGCCTTTTACATATTGTAAAAGAAATAGCCCTCGGTCACAAACCTACCTAGATAGCGGAACCCTAGCTACAATTTTCCAGTTCATTTTTATTTTACTATTATTAATTAGAAAATGAAAGATACTCTTTCATTAACCTGCACCATTAGTGCAATAGGCAAAACTAAAACCATTCATATATATCATCAATGAAATTGGGTAAATCTTTGTTTATAACAATAAAAAGCTTCAAAATTTATCGTAGATCATACCACGTAATTTCAATAATTCATCTTTCAAGCGCTTGTTTTCCTCTTCGAGCTTTTTTATTCGGTTATTTTTAGCAGCGATAAGAGAATCCTTACTGGCATCCGTCATATTCCTTTTTACGGTTTGTGGAGAATTTAACCCTTCTTGTTGCTTTCTTAATCCCTCAATTCGGTTTCGTATTTCTTGATTGTTATAGAGAAATGCCTTAGATACACCTGATTCCATTGCAACCTGGTTAAAGTTAATTTTCACTTTCGTTTTTATAAGACGTTGTATAGCATGGTCCACTTTTTGAGATGCCTCTTGGCTTTTCATTAGTGCATGTTTTTTAACACCTTCGGTATTTCTAATATGTTTACTTCTCATGAGTGCGTTCCTCTCCAATATATTCGCGTCCTTTTTTCCCAGCTAAATGATGCGTTGTACCATCCTTCAAAGTTTCTAGAATGGGCTCTAGACGATCTAGAGTGGTTTGATTCTTATCTATCCAAACTTGACGCCCTAAAGCCACACCTCGCTCAATTACACTTCTAACTTCTTTAATTTCCATTTCAAATTTGGGTATGAACTCTGGTGTAGTACAGAAATTACGGCAGGATAGACATGGGTTCGCTTGAGTAGGACATGGCTGCTTAATAGGTTTCATACAATAGCCAAGCTCCATCTTTACAGCGTCTAAATTATGGCGTATATATTCCCATTCAATTATATCTTCATTTTCAATATCCGTAAGTTCAACTTTAACTGGTCGTTTATTTTCAATGTCAATTCGAAAAATACCTTGTTTTGTAGCTTCTTCCCAAGATTTACGCATGGTAGTATCAAGGATTTTTGCATATTGTAATGTCATTTCAGGAGAAGCGTGCGCCATCCATTTTTGAACATGCAGTATGTTCATTCCGTTATTAAGAAGCTCTACACCCTTGGTATGCCGAAAGGCATGATTTTTAATGAAAAAGGGATTTCCTGAATCGTCAACTATGTTTTGTTCTTCAGTAAAGCGCTTCATACTTCTGCGAATGTCATAATAATTAAAAGGCCTACCTCTGCGAACACCTTCGATCTGTACAAATAAATAATGTTTAGGGTTATTAATAGTATCGCTTTGATCTTTAGTCACTTTAATTACAGCTTCAACTATCGCTGCTACTTCATCTGTAATTGGTACACGATGATTCATTACTTGTGTTTTTTTGATATCTCCGCATAAGTACCATCCCTGAGATGTTTGTTCTAAACAATTATCATAACGCAGATTAAGAATGTCTGATATTCTCCAACCAGTAGCCCGAAGTAATACAATAACCGGTATGTATTTTGAAGGTTTTAAGAACTCTATTTTTTCTTCGATTTGTTGAAGGACCCCTTCAGGAATGTACTTGATATCATTTTCAGTTTTTGTTATCGGTCTAGGAAAATCTTCTTTAAACAACAATAGATTCACAGGCAACGCAGGCGCTTCATCGAATTGCAGTTTTTCAATTGTTTCTAAGAATACATTTAGAACAATTAAGTAACTTCTCTTTGATGGTATTTTGTTATGAAACTTCTTGTTATGAAATATAAGATAATCTTCAATATCTTTTCGTGTTAAGGCATTTAAATCCTTCCAAGAGGGATATTTATCATGTATAAATATCAAAAATAGCTTTAATATTCTAACGTCAAGAGTACATTGGCCAAGAGATAAATGACTGATTCTAAATTTTAAATATCTTTTGGCTAAAGGGCGAAAGGGAATAGGGATATCCTCGAAATTCAGGATATGTCTTGATTCATGATCAGGAAATCTTGCACCAGGAATATTTCTAACATCCCAGATATCTTTTTCAAATTCATCTCTTGTATCATAGAAGCCTTTATAAAACAAAAATAAACGATTAAGTAGATTTTCGTAATTAGAAAGCTTCCTTCTTCCATAGATTCGTATGCTCAAACCTAATTCACTTAAATGTGATCTCAATTGCATCAATGCTTTATTTATGTCTAAATCTGCAAAGCTATTAATATTAGGATAAAATTTTTTAAGAAATTTAGAAAGTTGTTTAAAGGATCTGGCATAATTATGTACAGCTGAATACAATTGCAGGTCATCTTTTTGAATACGAGTAAGGATAAAAAACTTAACTTCATTTTTAAGCCTAGTTGGAAATACCGAAAAATTCATTGTGCGATGGGTTTTCCCCCATTCTGATTTTCTAAAATCATTAAAGGCTGCATCGTCTGCGTCCCAAATGTCATTTTCAAAGTAACCAGTGACTTTTTGGGTTATTTCACTAACTTTAATTTCTGGTAATAGGTGTCCAACAGATAAATTCATTCGTTATTCTCCTTATTTTCTTTGTTGATTTTCATTCGATCTTGAGCGTTTTCCCAGTCTTTTCGAATGTCCTCATCCGAAGGATGGATATACATCTGCATTGTTGTTTGAATATGAGCGTGACCGGCCCGATTCATTAAATGTTCATCTCTCCAACCAGCCTTTCTCAGTTCCGTTAATGATGTATGACGTAACATATGCGGAGTGAAATAAATGCCTGTTTTTTTACGAAGACGTTGAACCAGTGCTACGACATCGGTATATTCTAACGGCTGGCCTTTATTTTCTCCGGTCAACTTAATAAAAACGTGATTTGTATCAACTTCATCGGTATGAAATTGAGCAATATAATCAAAGTACATATTTATTAGATCCTCAGATACATCAATACTTCGGGGACTACATACCGTTTTAATCTCAGCTAGATTAGACAATTCACCCCGATCACGTATATGAATTTTTCTCGCATCAACCTCGAAATCTTCAAGCCATAAAGTAAGGGCTTCGCCAATACGCATAGAGCTTTCCCATAGAAGCTGTATTAAAAATAGATCCCGCATATTTACACAGGCATTCATAATTAATGCAATTTGATCTTTTGAGAGTGTTTTTGGCTGCTGCTTAGGCACTTTTAATTTCAGAATATGAGAGGTAAAGGATTTATTTTTGTTTATATGGTGCAGAAAACTTTTAAACCCCTTACGGGACCCAGGTACTTGTTTCTTTAAACGTTCTGTCAATTGAATACTATAGTCCTCATGTCTCATTAGGTAGTCATAAAATCCAAGAACAGTATTGATGATGATATTTACTGTCTTTGCTTTTCTAATTGGCTGTTTAGGGAAGATAGGGGACACCTTTACATCCTGGTGCGGGTTTTGTAACCATCGTATAAAATCCGCCATTTCATCTATTCCAATATCACGATAATCCTTGTTTATTTGTTCTAAGAATTCAAAGAAAAGCTTTAAATGATATGAGAATGACCGTAAGGTATTACGCGAGGCTCCACTGTTGTCCTTAAACTTTAAATAATGTAAAACTGGTTGGACCGGCTCATTGTTATGATCTAGTAACATGTACCGAGCCTTTCCTTCTTTTGTTAGAAGGGTAATTACTTTCATAAGTATCACTCCTATTGAAATTTATTCTTTTATTCAATTTGGAAAGCTTTCAATCTCTTAATCTTAGATAATCTTCCTCCTTTCTTTATTTACTATAAATACTATAAAAATCAGTTTAGTTAAATAGTCTTTAAAGATACAAAAAAATGGATGACTTTACATTGAATACTGTAAAGTCATCCATTATGACTGGTTAAGATAAATGTCAAACTGTTGGTGGTACCCCAGGCTTTTCTTTGTTCGCCCTTTTTTTTACTCCTAACCAATTTAATGCTTATTACATCCTATGGAGTTTAAAGGGTTAAAGAATTAGATTTGAGGCAAGAATTATTTGTGAAACTCTCGCATAGGAAGTGATTGATTTATGCAAGAACTAATTTTAAATATTAAGAAAAAATCAGTCTTCGTAAAATTACAACCAGAATTAATAAAGGATCTTTCCCTGACTTTTTTCTTTGCATTTTCGATGATCATGTTTGAAATTTTTTTAACACGTTTGTTTGCAGTTATTTTTGATTACAATTATGTATTTCTTGTCATCTCGTTAGCTACATTAGGAATTGGAATTGGAGGATATTTTTCTTATCAGTTTCCTATTCTTTTCCGTAGTCTATATCCACTTGCACTATGTGGGCAAGGTGTTTTACTAATAGGTGTAACGTCATTAATTTATCTTACGCCATTTCAAGGCATCACCTTTTACTCCATTCTCTCAACAGTACCATTTTTGTTTACTGGTTATATTTTAGCTAGTATTTTTCAAAAATTACATACTAAAGTTCATGTTGTTTATTTCATTGATTTAGTCGGAGCAAGTTTGGGGGCGAGTTTTGCCATCCTCTTGATGAATCATTTATCGCCTATTCCAATGATATCTATGTTATCGCTTGCTTTATTTTCAGTTGGGAGTATTCTCGTATTTACTCATTTAAAAAAAGCTACAAAAGTTATGTTAATCATGATACTAGCCTTATTGATGATAAATATATTTTCTCCTTTTTTAACAACGGACCGTTTTTTGTCTTATCAAACAAGTCCATATACAACGTTTTCTGAACAAGAGGGAAACATTATCTATTCTGAATGGGATTCATTTTCACGCACTGATGTTTACGATGCAAAAGACGGAGATTTTTTGTATATGACGATAGACGGAGGTGCTGTTTCTTCGATTTCTCGTTTTGACGGAGACCTAAATACAGTAGACTATTTGCAAATGAATACAAGTGATTTAGCTTTTCAGAATCCAAAAGAAAAAGAGAGGGCATTGATTATTGGAAGTGGTGGTGGACAAGAAGTCTTATCTGCTGAAATGGCAGGCTATTCCAAGATTGAAGCTCTAGACATAAATAAAGGTAGCTTTAACGCCGTTCATTCACTTCGATCATTTGCTGGGGATGTATTTGAACGAGATGGTGTCGAAACGATTGTAGCTGATGGTCGAAATTATATTCGTGAGACAACAAATACTTATGATTTGATATTCCTTTCACTGGTAACAAAGCAATCTGATAGTGGACTAGGGTTAGCCTTAACGGAAAATTTCATTTATACGAATGAAGCGTTACGTGACTATTTTAATAAACTCAAAGAAAATGGCCAACTTTCATTTCTACTTCACGACGAAAAGGAGCTAGCTAAAGTCATCCATAGTGCAGAAAGCTATTATCAAGAAAGGGGAATTCCATCTAATGAAATTAAAAATCACATAGCCGTTGTCGGTAGTCAACACATTTTTGGTCATGTAGTAGCCGAGCCGGGAAGCATCGAACGGCCACTGCTTATTTTGAAAAAGCATCCATTTACAGAAAAGGAAGCGACGAAACTTTTCGACTCTGCCGCGAATATCGCACAGCTCCCTTTACATGTTCCATATAGATTTGATCACTACAAAGATTTAGCAAACAGGCTTCATGATACGGCCATCCCTTTTAAAGCAAACCGAGATGCTCAACCTTTCTTTTTCATAAGAATGATGGGATTCCTTCTTTTTTATGGATTGGTTTGATTCTTATAAGTCTTGGCACTTCTGTAATGAGTTTAATTTATCGAAAGCAAGTTCCAGTTGGAAGCATGGTTTATTTCAGTGGGATTGGAATCGGTTTTATGCTTATTCAAGTAACACTGATACAACGCCTGACATTGCCTCTAGGGCATCCTACTTGGGCATTTGTTATCGTATTAACAACACTTCTTATTTCCGGTGGAATTGGAAGTGCCTATTCGACTAAATGGAAAAGAGAAGAGGATAGAAGATTTGTCCCAATATTACTTGTGGCATTTCTAACATCTGTCGTGTATCTATTAATTCATTTTTACTATCAGTCTGAGCTGGCACTCTCCACATTTCAAAGAACCTTGCTTGTCATTACTATGCTTATCCCAGTAGGTTTTTTTATAGGAATGCCATTTCCATATGGGATGAGTAGGCTTAAAAAGCATCAAATTTCAATTAGTTGGGGGATCAACGGTTTAATGACGGTTGCCGGTTCAATAGTAGCAGCCATGTTATCTTTAACGTTTGGAATGAATCTTACAATAATAGTAGGGATTGTTGTTTATCTCTTGTTATTTATTTTTCAACCTCTGTTAAAAATGTAAATCAGAAATGTGATTTTTCCTTAGCCAGAATTAAATTCTGGCTCTTATTGTGTTATTGACATACCTTACTAGGGTAATGTAACTTTAGTTAGAATACATTGTTAAAACAAACAAGGTGGGAAGAATAGATGAGTCAAACAGAGAAACTTGTTAAACTTGCTGTGAATGCTGGGATATCCTTTGGGGCAAAGTTAAATGCAAAACAATTACGAGTTCTAGCTGAATATATGAATGATGATCAAGAATTGGAATTAACAACGTTTCAACAGCTCTATATTGATGTGTCTGAAAATAAACTGGAGTTAGTAAAAGGAAAATTTAAAGAAGCTGGTTTAATCTGTTATCCGGTTGGAAGTTTTGTTAAAAGCCTTCGTACCTGTAATTTTTGTAAAGGATCGGAGGAAGAAGGGATGCCGGTAGCTATCGAGTTAAATAAACGAATTGCGGGAAGGGAAGTGCCTTTTACCCTCAAACCAGCATATACGGGATGTCGAGTTGGTTGTGGTGAACCATTAATCAATGACATTGGGATTATTAAAGTAGGTACAAATGAGTTCGATTTATACATCGGTGGCAAAAGCAAGGGAGCAGATGCTAAGGTAGGTACATTGTTCAAGAAACAACTAGTACCTGAACAATTATATGCGATGGTGGATGATATACTAGATCTTTATCACGAATTTGGAAAAAAAAGAGAACCGTTTTTCAAGTTTATTAATCGATTCGGCTTTGAAAATTTACAGCAGCAAGTTCTAAAAAAAAGATAAATGATAATCAAAAATTCAATCTACTGAAAGTAATAAACTGTTGACAGGATTTAGGAAGAAATAGGTTCAGCTAAGGTTGCGCTACTTATTACGTAGCGCACTTGTTTTTACCTAGCCATTGGTATTCACTTCTTATCTTTAGCTTTACTATAATTATGCACCCATAGCAAAGGCGCGACACTCTTGAGCACAATGTAAGCACATTTGACCACATCGTTGTAAAACTTCGTCTGGGTGATGTAAACAGTGGTTCCCGCAAACTTCACAAATATGGGCACATAACGAAGCAAGAGATTTAGCGAAGACGCTACAACGGGCCATATATTTAGCAGTTAACGTACAAATATCAGCGCAGTCTCTAAGTAATCGCAATTGCTCTTTTCTGTGACTTGAGCTGTCCATTTGCAAAATAGAATACTCGGTAAATTCACAAATAGCTTCACAATGTTGAACCGTTTCAAGTGCTCTGTGTTGTGACATGTGGTTTTCCATATGATAAGACATAGTATGATTCAATTTAATTCCTTAAATTAAAAAAACTTATATCACAAGTTCATCGTATGTCTAGTTGATTACCTATGCTTTAGGCATTAGTCTAATTTTTAGGGTTTTACGAGTTCCAAACGGGCAGCTATTTAATTTCTCAGTATGATAAGATAAAAAACTAACGCAGTCTTCCTGGTCTCGATACTGCTTCGTTATTTTCAAGAATAACCTTTTCCATTCCATCATATTTTCATCACAATTTTTTTATATTCTTTTCTTGTGATGGATATACAATTATGAGGAGGAAATGGAATGAAAATGAAGTTGGCTTTATTTGTATTAGTTGCAACCATGACAATTAGTACTCCTGCTTTTGCTAGTGGAAACGGAGTTGCGGATTGTGCGCAAATGTCGAAGGGACAACATGTAGCTATGTGTGCACAAAAAATGGAAGGCGGGGTTTCTGACTGTGCCACTGCTCCTGAATGCCCTATGACAAGTGGATGTACGAATTAATGAACCAGGATGGTTAGTCAATAAAACATTTAGTATCATAAAAGTTTTTAAGGAGATTTCCTTGTATGAATACTGGTTAAATGAAAATAATAACAAATTAGACTCGAGGTCTTTCAATCCTCGAGTTTCTTCTTGCTATCTCTATGAAATTCCATTGACACTTGTAAGGAATCTGTTTGTTGTTTTTTTTCTCACTATGAACCTAGTTTCATGGATATTACGTAGTTTTTATTTTTACTTTTCATCATAAATCTATCACATTTTTCCGCTATAGTAAGAACGCTTGATTATAAAAGGAGATAAGATGATGAATTATATTTTTGAAAGTTACAGTTACCAAGAGCTATGGAATATAGGGTGGCTTATCCTTATTTTTCTTATTACATTTTTTTATTTCTATGCCACTAAAAAAGTTGCTAATAGGACCAGTAAAGGAAAAGCCGTATCGTTTGTTATAGGAGTATGGTTTTTTTATGTTGCAGTAGGAAGTCCACTTCACTTAATCGGACACAATTATTTGTTTAGTGCTCATATGCTTGAACAAGCAATAGTCTATTTTGTGGCACCACCATTGATTCTTATAGGACTACCTAATCAGTTAATTAAGCATCCTACGAGCTCCAGTTTACTAAGCAGGGGATTATTAGGAGTATTGAGCAAACCGATCATCGCATCGCTTTTATTTAATGGATTATTTTCCCTATACCATTATCCAAGTCTATTTGACTATTTACGTTTGAACCATCTATATCAATCTGTGTATCATTTAATTCTCACAATATTAGCTTTTACAATGTGGTTATCTATTCTTCATTCCAAAAGTAACTACGAGTTATCTGAATTGAAAAGTGTAGGCTACATTTTCTTAAATAGTGTATTAATTACACCGGTTTGTGCTTTAATTATCTTTTCTAATAACGTACTTTATACAACCTATATAAATGCTCCTCAATTGATCTCGTTCTTATCAATAAAAGATGATCAACAACTTGGAGGGATTGTAATGAAGCTGATTCAAGAGGGGGTATTTATTACAATCATTGGAATACTTTTTTTCCGGTGGGTAAAAAAAGAAAGAAAAAAAGAAAATGTAGAAATGCCAAATGAGGCTGCTTCATAAAATTGTTTACTATAAAGCGAGGTTTGTAATATGTATGATGTATTTAATTCTATTAGTCGATTATTATATGAGCCCTTAATTCAACTCATGTATGGTTTTGAACATATTCCGCTTTTAGCAGCGCTTGTTATTGGAATTCTAGCAGCTGCTGCACCGTGTCAATTCACCGGAAATGTAGGTGCCATTACACTTTATGGGAATCGGTCTATCCAAAAAGCTATTCCATGGTCAGAAGTCATATTCTTTCAACTTGGGAAAGTCGTTGTTTTTTCGGGGTTAGGATTACTAGTGTGGATATTAGGTTCTGAATTTCAACAAGAACTAATTGGTTACCTTCCATGGATACGTAAAATACTTGGGCCCATTTTTATCATAATCGGTCTTTATTTAGTTGGACTCATCACATGGAAATGGTCTATCGGTCTAAAACAAAAAGAAGCTGGTGATAAAAACAGAGGAAAATGGGGGGCATTTCTTTTAGGAAGTAGTTTTTCATTAGGGTTCTGTCCAACCATGTTCTCAATCTTTTTCTTTTTGTTAATGCCGCTAACCCTTTCTACTTCATACGGATTCATCTTACCAACTGTGTTTTCGTTTGGTACATCGATTCCTTTGTTCATTACAATGTATCTCATCTGGACTTTTGGATTAAACGGGACACTTTTGAAAAAAGGAAGAAACATCGGAAAATGGATCCAGCGAGTTGCAGGGCTTTCTGATCATCCTTGGGATTTTAGATACGATAACTTATTGGGGGATTTAAGAAAGTATGTGTTGCATTAAACCATGATCTAATTCCAAAGGAGATTTATATTTTATATTTTTTTCTTCAAAATTTCAACACAATTACCTTTTATAATATAAATAGATTTAAAAATTAGGAGGTATTTGACTATGGAAAATTTAGCTTATTATCTTCCACTATTATTATGTCCTTTAATGTTAGTGATGTTATTTTTCTTTATGAAAAGGATGTCTGATGGAAATAACAGTAATAAGAGTGAACCAAACGGAAAAGATTTACAAAAAAATATGAATCACTTAATGGAACAAAATCAAAAGTTGATGAAGGAAATTGATTCTTTAAAAAGGTCACAATAATGGAGGGGAGTACGTTTGGAGGAATTATCAATTTTTATTCCGATCATACTTTTATTCTTACTAATAATTGCGATGATGATTCACTCTTATGCTACTATCAAAAGAAAACCAGAGGGTTATGAATTTTTGATTAATAAACAGAATGACCCCTTCGATAAACGGGAAAAAAGTAACTAACCTTATTGTAAGTTTATCCCGCTTAACAAACTCACAATAGGTCTAAATTATAGTAAGATCAATCGGTGGAGGAGGCTTTTAATTGAGTTGCCTCCATTTTCTTCTTTTCAAGTAGATTTGTGTAAAAAAATATTTTATAAGTAAGATTCTTTATATAGAAAAGAGGGAGAACATGGACACTAAAATTCTAATTGTTGATGACGAATGGAATATGAGAAATCTAATTCGAATTCATTTATCCAAGCAAGGATATAACATAGTGGAAGCTGTGAATGGGAAAGAAGCGCTTAAAGAAATGAAATGTCATTCTTTTCAACTTATTATTTTAGATGTAATGATGCCAGAGATGGATGGTTGGGAAGTGTGTGAAGAAATTAGAAAAGAAAATTTGGCTTTGCCTATATTAATGTTAACAGCTAGAACGGAGACAACGGACAAGGTGAAGGGACTCGATATTGGAGCGGATGATTATTTAACTAAACCTTTCAAACCAGAAGAACTTATCGCACGAGTGAATGCACTTTTAAGAAGAGCTGTTGTAAATCAAACAACGCAAATAAAACAACTCCATTTCCACGAGCTGAAAATGGATGTGGATGATCATAAAGTTTTTGTTCAAGACAATCCTGTTCATTTAACCCCTAAAGAATTTGAGTTATTAAAATTATTACTCTTGAATCCTAAGCAAGTGTTTAACCGAGACCAGTTACTTTTGAAAATTTGGGGAGTGGATTTTCTCGGAGATGAAAGAACGGTTGATTCTCACATAAAAAGTATTCGGTTGAAATTAAAGAAAGAAGGGCTGAGCTTTACTATCATCGAAACGGTTTGGGGTGTCGGCTATAAGTTAAAGGAAATAGACACATGAGATGGAATCGAATTGATGTAAAATTAGGGCTGACGATGATTACCGTTTTTTATTAGTTTTCGCACCTTTTGTTTATGTCATTGATCAGGTTTTTTGTAATTATTATTACAATAAGGCAAAAGAGGAAGCTCATCAATTAACGTCAAATTATGCCCAGATGATAGCGAATAATCAAATGTTAATGTCAACGCCAATGGTTGAAATGGCAGGAAATATTACACAAAAAAAAATCTTCTTACTAGACGAAGATGGAGATATGATCACGTTTACAGGTACGGATGATCTGGAAATAAACATTAAAGAGTTCGACTTGCAAAACCTTTTTGAAGGAAGGCCTGTTTTCTATGAATACGTAGAACCGTTCACTGACATTCCTTATCTTTTGTATGGTCATCCAATAAATGCTGATCAATTCAAAGGTAGTCTGTTCATGTTATTTCCACTTAATGATATGTATGATTCGATGTCTACGGTAAGACAGTTGTTTCTTCTTGCTGGTGTTGGAGGTTTCTTTCTAGCTCTTGGGTTTACATTTATTGCTTCACGAAAGCTCTCGTCACCTTTACTTGAAATGCAGGCTGCAACAAAAAAGATTGCCAAAGGGGATTTAAATACAAAAGTGATTGTACGATCAAAAGATGAAATCGGTTCTCTTGCTGTTGGCATTAACAACCTAACTCAGGAACTAAAGAGGCACCATGATACAAGAAGTGAATTCTTTGCTAGTATTTCTCATGAGTTAAAGACACCGGTTTCATATTTAATGGGTTATTCGGAAGTCTTGAAAGAAAAGCTGTATCAGACGGAGGAAGAAAAAGAACAGTATTTATCAATCCTTGAACATGAAGCAACTCGATTAAATTATCTTATATCAGACTTGTTTGATTTGTCGAAGATGGAAGAAGGGAAGTTTGACATAAATAAGGAGTGGATCGATTTAACAGAACTTGCCGATAACCTCGATATGAAATATTCATTAAAAGCAAAAGAAAAAGATCTTCTATTTACGGTTAAAGTGGATGAAAACCTTTCCTTGTTTTATGGAGATGGAAAACGAATAGAACAAGTTTTTACCAACTTATTGGATAATGCGATGAGGCATACGACTAACGGTGAGGTAACCTGTGAGTTCAGGCAAGGTGATAATCAAATTAACATCATTATCAAAGATACCGGATCAGGAATTCCAGCCGACGAACTTCCATTTATTTTTGATCGGTTTTACCGAGTAGAAAAATCTCGCTCAAGAGAATTCGGAGGGACCGGATTGGGATTAGCCATCGTTAAAATGTTAGTAAAGTTACACGGTGGTACAATAGATATAACGAGTAAGGAAAACGAAGGAACCCAATTTACTCTTTCTTTTCCTAACGATATTTGGAACAAGGAGAGGGGAGAAAAGATATGAAATGGATAGACTGGGTCATTGTTAGTCTGCTTTTGCTTATTGGGTTAGTTTGTTTAAGTATGTCCTTAACGTTAACGACGGACGAGAATTTTATCATCTCTCTCCTAAAAATTTGTCTTTGGGTAGGAATTCCATCTCTAACGATTGGACTAATTTTTCTGTTGTTCAAAAAAAGAAAGTAAGCAATTGTATGAGAAAAAATAGGGATGTGTGTATGGAGTGTGGACAAAAAAAGACTTACTAGCCGGTCTTATTCTCTTTCTGACAATATTCATTTCACTGGTAGACGGTACTGCGGTTGAAGCCCATTCAGAAATAAAAGAATAAGTCCGGGAATGAATGAAATATTGGACCATTCACCAGAACGTATTAGTGTTTTGTTTGCTGAACCTGTAGAAGTCTATTCAGAGTCTATTCGCTTAACCAATTCGATCGGATCAAACGTTCGAATCGGAAAAGCGGTGATTGATCCTACTGACAAACGTTTAGTAACATTACCGGTTGAAACTCTATTATCAGAGCAGGTATACATTAGAGATTTTCGCAATTGCCATGGATGGACATGAAATTAAAGAGCGTTTCCAATTTGAAATTAAAAAGGAACAAATTTCAGAATTAGATTATTGGAGAAATCTAACCCTCGTTCAATCCGCTCCAGCAGATGGGGAGATCGTACCAACTTCTCCAAACAAAATTGAACTATGGTTCTCTGATGAGATAGAATTAGAGGTTTTTGCGATCTATGATGATAATCAAAGTTTAGCACCGATAGGAGAAACTTATGTAAATCCAGCTGATGCTTCCCACTATATAATAGAGCTAGACAAGAAATTATCAAAAGGGACATATGAAATTAATTGGTACGTACGTAAAGATAACAAAAGTAAAAATGGAATTTTCTACTTCGCAGTGGATGAAGTCACATCTATTACCCCTCCAGAGGGAAAAAGAGTTTCAATGGGGGGATGGCAACATGTCGGATTGATTGAACTTGCTAGTTGGCTGTCCTATCTGGGTGTTTTCATCTTGTTTGGTAGTATGGTTTTTCAATTATTGATTTCAAAAGGTAGTGAAAACACAAACCGGTGGAACAAGATGAAACGGATCTTCTTCATCATGAGTGTTGTAGGGTTTCTACTACTTATTACAATTCGGAAGGATGAAATTACTAATATTTCAGTCGTGGAGTTTATTCAATTTCAATTTGTTTGGGGCATGGTCCTTCAACTTGTCCTTGTACTTATTGCATTTTTTCTTAGGTCGATGATAGGACAGGTATTATTGTTAGCTGGAACGATTATGATGTGGGCATTATCAGGTCATGCTGTATCAGATCGGTATGGTGGGCTTATCTCAATAACGTTAGATGCTTTGCATTTATTTTCTATTGCAATTTGGCTTGGTGGATTGTTTGCATTAATAGTCATGATACCTAAAGAGGAAGGTTTAAAATGTCTAAAAGAAAATGGACGAAAGTTCTCCAAATATGCACTTATAAGTATATTTATTATGAGTTTAACAGGGATAGGAATGCTATTGCGTTATCTTCCTTCTTTTACTATGGACAGTTTAATGATAAGTAGTTGGGGGCAGTTTCTCCTTTTTAAGGTGATTTTATTTCTAGTTATAACTTTTATAGGATTCTATCAAATGAGATTATTGAAAAGCGGTATTGATCATAATCATACATCTCTTACCGCTATCTTAGGAAGAACCGAACTCATTATTGGAATGAGTATTCTTTTCTTTGCAGCATCAATGATCAACACGTCACCCAAGGCTGCTGAACAAGGAATTTATCCCACAGATCTTTATTCTCCTGTTGATGTCTCTGTATCACTGACACCATTTCAGATGGGATATAATGATTTAATTATAAAATTTGATCAATCAGAAGATATAAAGAATGTTGATGTTGAGCTTTTTATGCCACCTTTTATGACCAGAACGATAACCGCGTTTTCGTTAGGGGAAGGGACTTTTCAAGTGACTGGTGGACTATTACATGGTTCTGGTACGACCTATTTAAATATTCATGTCACTAAAACGAGTGGCGAAAACTTAATGATTCCATATGAAATACAAGTGCCCGGCGATATGTAATGCTTCGTTTTTGATTGCCGACACAACTGTATAAAGAATGTCACGCTTCTCACAGAAAGGGTTCTTAGATTTTTCTCTAAGGGCCCTTTACTGGCTATGAATATGCTTCTCTCCACTGTTTACTTTTGTACATAGTCAGATAACTATACTTTTATTGGTAAATAATGTTAAAGTAATTAAAGATTATTTCTCTAGTAGTGTCAAAATGATGATGATTCTACCGCTATTCTCAAGATGTCATACAGCTAAGGTTATGTTTTTTATAAAACTCGGTTAATCCATTTGAGTGTGCGACCCTTAAAGAATTCTTGGGTTGAAAACTAGTTTTAGAAGAGGGGGAGAAGATTGAAGATAAGGGGAAAACATATTATTTTATTTTTTGTCCTGTTCTTGACTGGTTTTATTTTAGTGGTGAATTATGAGTCTACAGATTCAGGTAACTATGATCCTCTGAATAGATTGAATTCGACATGGGCACAGGAAAATGAACTTAGAAACCAAATCATCATGGAACAATCCTTAAACAAAATGCTTCAAGAGGAGTTAAGGTTATATCAATATCAGGTACGGGAACTTGAAGAAAACTTAAGCACCGTTAATGAAAAAAGTGAAGAAAAAGCAGAAAATTTGCTCGAAGACATAGAGAGGTTAAGAAAGATTGTAGGACAAGTGCAAGTAACTGGACCAGGAATTGAAATCTCATTAGAGGATTCAGACTATTTACCTAACGGGGCTAATCCGAATGATTACATTGTTCATGAAGGACATATCCAACAGGTGGTCCAAGAATTATATGTTGCTGGAGCGGAAGCAATTGCCGTAAATGGGTATCGCCTAAGACATTCATCATTTATTCAATGTATAGGGCCTGTAATAAGTGTAGACGGAAATATTTCATCAGCTCCTTTTATTATTACGGCGATTGGGGATGCTGATCATTTAGAAGCAGCTTTAACCCTACATGGCGGAGTTCAGCATCAGTTAATTAATGATGAAGTAACAGTAAGAATACAGAAAAAAACTAATATTCTATTAGACTCTTACCTAACAGAAGGTTGATTACATGTGTATAAAGATAGTAAACATATTAATTTATGTAAATATTGAGACACACGAACCTTGGATTCGCGTTTATACACAGTAGTTCTTTATTTTTTTCAAAACTAGCAAACTGTTTTCTTAGATGTATCAAAGTTTTATCACATTTATATTTTAAAATAAAAGTAACGAAGGATAGTTGAAATAAGAAATATATTATGACCGAATTGAGTAGCAAGGATAATTTGGATTTAATCTAAGGAATCATTTAGTCTAAATAATTGGAGGTGTTTAATCATGATGATGAACTGGGGAATGATGAATCTCGGTATGATTTTGTACATGATCTTAGTAATTCTTATATTAGGTTTAATCATTTATGGTGGATTGGTATTAGTCATGAGACTTTTAAATAAAAAGGATTCTAACAATAATTCTCAAGATTGGGACCAAGATACATCACTTCAAATTTTAAAAGAACGGTTTGCAAAAGGAGATTTAACGCAAAGTGAATTCGAACAAAAATATACGTATTTAAAAGAAAAAAATTAAATTAAATCAGTATTTATCACAGTTTCATCAAAATTAAAGTCTAAACTAAAAATGTAAAATAAATTCAATACATTATTAAGAGGAGTGAATAACATGCGGAAAAAAACGAAAATGTTACTCTTTTCATTTGGATTATCTTCTGTTTTAGTCGTAGGAACAATGGGGTTCTCAGGAATATCTCAAGCTAATGAAAACCATGGCATGATGAATATGATGAATGGTGACATGATGAATATGATGGAAGGTATGAATTCCTTAGAAGGCGAGAATATGATGGAAGCATGCAATAACTTTATGGAATCATATGGAAGCGACGAGACTGAAACAAATTAGGAACTCTAAATAATTTTTTAGTATGAGAGGAAGGAGTACCCTTCCTCTTTATTTGTGCAACGTGCGTTCGCATATAGAAGACCTTTTCGTGACCTTCTTCATAAATTGCTGAATGCTAACAGGCAATAAATCTTTTCAAGGGAACAGAAAGTGTGGTCTAGACCTTCCTTAGTTTTCAAAAACTTCAAAAAGTCTAAATCTTCCATCGTTGTCATGAATGTCGATTGACAATAAAGTCGTTTAAATACAAATAAAGTTGTTACATTTACAATAAAGTTATTTAAAACGTCCAATAGGTTGTTCAACTAAAGGTAACGCTTTAACCAAATATCACATCTGCTATTAAATACACTTCACGTTCTGTTAAGAACTTTGGGATTCGTTTTCCTACTTTTGGTTCCGTGATTTTGGCAGCAGGATTAGTGGTTATATGACCTTCCTCGTATAACCAACGAAAAAATGATCGGATAAATCGAACACGATGAGCAAGACTCGATGGTTTTAATCCTTCGCTGGATAAAGCTAAGTAATCTTTAATACCTTGGGTTGTAACGGATTGGGGTTTAATATCTTGGAAGTGACGGACTAAGAGATTTGCTTGCAGTCGGTAGGCATTCAAGGTATGGGGCGAAAATCCTTCAATTCGTTTCTCAGCTTTGCATGCTTCCCAGGCTTTGGTTAGTTGCACAGCTTGTTCCCTCCTATGTATTATGTGTATTTTAAGGGGGGGATTTCCAATTTTATGAAAAACAAGAACGACAATTAGTCCTTTTCTGGTATTATTTATGTGTCAAGGTTGGTTACTTTGTGAAGAATTCACTTAAACTGAACGAAGCAGTTTAGTGCAATAAGAGTTGATGAGTTGTTTAATTATTTATTATGTAAGAGGTGATTTAATGCGAAGAGTTGAGGTTTTACCATATAGTGAGGAATGGTTAGAAATGTTTCGGGAGGAAAGTTAGAAACTTAAAGCTTTGTTTAAAAACGAAATTTTAAATGTGTATCATATTGGAAGTACCCATTCCAAATATTAAAGCTAAACCAGTAATTGATATTATGGTTGAGGTTACTAACATTAGTGAAGTTGATAAGTTCAATAGCGAGATGGAACAATTAGGCTATGAAGTGATGGGTGAATACGGAATTCCTAAAAGGCGTTTTTTATTAAGGGTGGCGATAATAGAACTCATCATGTTCATTTTTACGAAGAAGGTAATGAAGAAATTGCTCGTCACTTAGCATTTAGGGATTATATGATTGCACATCCAGAGGAAGCTATAAAGTACAGTGAATTGAAACAAACATTGGCAGAGAAATCCCCTACAAATATAACTAAGTATATAGAAGGCAAGAACAATTATATTAAGGCAATTGATGATAAAGCAGAGACGTGGAGAAAAACTAACTTATTCAATTAACGGGTGCTAGAGCGGAACTCAAAGTTGTCAGTTGCAGCACCTAATGTTTATTTTGTTAACGAACTTCTCCAAAACTCAAGACTATAGACAACACTGGGATTGTAATAAGGCTCTCCCGCCACCTTTAAACAAAGACACCTAGTTACGATTATTTGAATCGTAACTAGGTGTCTTGTTTCATTCTTATTGTTATTCAAGTGTACCGACGATTGGTAAGTTTTCCAATACAGAAGAGCCGTGTGGAGATGCTGAAATTTCTTCTGTGTTGTCAGCACCAGCCATTACTCCACCAAAGTGTTCTCCACCTTCCCAAGCTCCAATATCTGAAACATCGTAAACGACTCCGTCAACCGCTACATAAGCGGGGTTTCCATCTTGCCCATTATACTCACTAAGTTCTTCCAGTGTGAATACTTGACCTTCTTCAACTGCTGAAGCTTCTGTTTCTTCTGTAGTATTTTCCTCTGTAGTTTCTTCCGGTGTCGACGTATCTGGTTCTTCAGTTGTTGTGTCCCCACCACAAGCTGCTAAAACAAAAGCCGTCATTGACAGTACTAATAAACCTTTAAATTTTTTCATCTTCTTGCCCCCTACATTTTTAAAAACTTTTTTTATATAGTTATATGTTAAATGTTATCTCCCCTCACTAAAAGAGATTTTGATTACATTTAACGTATTGTTCACTTTCCGTTAAAAATGTGGTCACTTTTTTGTCAAATATACTAATGGCAGAA